>JADGBU010000293.1 GCA_015231295.1 Magnetococcales bacterium
ACGCATGTCGAGAAAGTCGTTCACGGTGCGCTGACCGATGGCGATGATCAGGGTGTCGCAGGCCTCGACGAATTCGGAACCCTCGATGGGCGCGGCCAGACGACGGCCATTGTCGCGCCAGCCGCCGAGGCGGTTCTGAACGAACTCCACCCCCACCAGGCGACCGTTTTCATCGGTACGCAGGGCCACCGGGGTCCGCAGACCCTTGATGCGGATCCCTTCGCGTTTGGTTTCGAACAGCTCTTCGCTGGTGACGGGGATGTACTCTTCGCTGGTACGCAGGTGGATCGTCACCTCCTGCCCCCCCAGACGACGGGCCACGCGGGCGCAGTCCAGGGCGGTGAAGCCGGCACCCACCACGGCGACCCGACGACCGACCCGCTTGTTCTGTCCCCGATGGAGATCCATCAGGAAGCCCAGGCCGTATTCCACATCCTGGCAGTAATGGGAGATGTCGTCGCCTTCCGGAAGATCGCGCAGCGGCAGATGGACCGGAGCCATACATCCGGTGGTCAGCAGCACCGCGTCGTAGTCGGAGAGCAGGGTCGAAACCCGGGTCGCCCCTTTGCCCTTGCCCACCGTCACGCCGGTTTTCAGTTGCACCCCGAGGCGCAAGGCGTTGTGCAGTTCGAGTTCGAGCATCGAGCGGGGCAGACGAAACTCCGGAATGCCGTAGCGCAGCATGCCACCCGGTTTCTCTTCCCGCTCCAGGATGACCACGTCGTGGCCGAGCAGCGAAAGATCGTAGGCGGCGGCCACACCGGCGGGGCCCGCGCCCACCACCGCGACCCGTTTGCCGGTTGGGGCATAGAGGCGTTCGGTGATGCGATGACGCGCATCCTTCAGGTCGGCGGCGGAACGTTTCAGGCTGCAGATGCCCACCGGATCGCCGTTGCCCGCCCAGCCGTGCCGACAGGCCGACTCGCAGGGACGGGAACAGATGCGCCCCAGAACCCCGGGCAGCACATTGGCCTCCCGGTTGATCTCGTAGGCTTGCCCGTGCTGACCGTCGGCGATGGCGCGGATGTAGGCCGGCACGTTGGTGCCCGCCGGACAGGCGGTTTGACAGGGAATGTTCTGACGGACCCATCCGGCATCGCGGGGATCGTCAGAATAGTGAATGGTTCCCTGCCCATTTGGATCTGGGGAAGGATCGGACTTTTCAGGACTTACGTGATCACTGCGCATGGTCACCATCCAAAGAACATTAGGGACGGGTTATGTTCCATCCATCGGACTGGATGGTTCGGGAGACTAGCAGCGGGAGGAAAACAAAGTCAAGCAGAACTATGATGCACCGCAAAAAATTTTTTCTCTCCCGGCTCTGCTTGTGTACGCTTCCATGATGGGGCGAACCGTACCGTCTGCTGTGCCTCAGCATAATGCCTTCCTCGCCGGAAATCTGCAAGAAAAATTTTGCTGCGTCGCAATAAACTCCTTCAAGTTGCTTGCCCTTTCGTGTATCATCACCCCGAGTCAAGTGTGGGCTCGGACCTGAACGCCACCCTGTTATCGTAAAGGTAAATATCAGTCTCTTCTAATATTCGTATTTTTCGATATTAGCTCCATCTAATATTAGATGGTCTTGATGATCGACTCTCCTTCTCCTGCGGATGCGGAAAAGAAACAAAGGATTAATTTTTAATTATTTTTTAGATTTTACGCATGATTTTTCAACCCAGGGGCAGGTCCGACATGACCGGACATGTGCAGATCTTGTTTCCATGGGAATGGACGTCACCCGATCTTCAGGACGAGGCAGCGATGGATAACCCGAGTCGTCATTGGAAAGCGGCTCTCGATGGCGGCAGGATTCAGAGGGATCCGGTCCAGGAGGCGATTCTGCCGTTGATGGATCAGGTGGCCGCAGGCGTGCGGATGCCGGTGCGCCGGGTCTCCTGGCGCGGGGTGGAGGTGTGGCGCGGCGAGGGAGGGGATCTGCCCGATGTGCGGGGGGTCTATCTCTACGGCGATGTGGGACGGGGCAAATCCCTGATGATGCAATGGCTGTTCGACAGCGTGCCGATCGCCGAAAAACGGCGTGTGCATTTTCATCCGTTCATGGAGGAGCTGCATCATCGTCTGCATCAGGCCAAGCCGACGGGTAACGTCGATCTGGTGCTGTATGTGGCCAGTCAGCTCTCCGCCGAGGCCCGTCTGCTCTGTTTCGACGAATTCTACATCACCACCATCGCCGATGGCGTGCTGTTGGGGCGTCTGCTTTCCGCCTTGCATCACTGCGGCGTCACCTTGTGCGCCACCAGCAACTGGGCTCCGGATCACCTTTTTCAGGATGGCTTCAATCGGGCCAGCGTGCTTCCGTTCATCGAACGGCTCAAGAGTCGCATCCACGTCTGTGAACTGGGGCAGGGGGTGGATTGGCGGCGTCGGGTTTCGGGCACGCTCCACGGCCCCACCCATACCGCCGAGGAGTCGTTCTCCCGCATGACCGGACATCGACCCACACCCGATTCCATCGTGCTGCGTCATACCCGCGTGCCGGTGCGCGGCATGGAAAACGGCGTGTTCCTGTTCGGCTTCGAGGCGTTGTGCAACGCCATGCTGGGGCGCGCCGAATACATGAATCTCTGCACCCAGGCCAAGGCCGTGATCATCTCCGGAGTGCCCGGATTGACCCCGGATGACGCCGATGCCGCCATGCGGTTTGTGGTGCTGGTGGATCTGCTGTATGAACATCGCATTCCGATTCGCGTTCATGGCAAGGTCGCCCTGGAGGAGGCCTGTACCGATGGACCCGCCGCCTTTGCCTGGCGTCGTTCCGTCTCGCGGGTCCATGAACTGAGTCGCCTGGGAGAGTACCCGGAATGATCATCACCAATCTTCAATCTTTGTCGAGGCCCCACGAAGGAGAGTATTGATGTCCAGAAATTCCATCACCATTCGTGACAACCGTAACAATCGCGAAGCCGAATTCCCCATTCTTCATGGCACCGAAGGGCCGGATGTCTTCGACATCTCCCGTCTGTATCAGGAACTGGGCATGTTCACCCTGGATCCGGGTTTCCGCTCGACGGCCTCATGCAGCAGTCGGATCACCTTCATCGATGGGGAAGAGGGCGTCTTGCTCTATCGGGGTTATCCGGTCGAACAGCTGGTGGAGAAGTGTGATCATCTGGAGGTCTGTTATCTGCTGCTCAACGGGGAGTTGCCCAACAAGCAGAAGGATGTCGAATTCCGCAAGATCGTCACCAATCACACCATGATGCATGAACAACTGTTGCAGATGTATCGGGGTTTCCGTCG
>JADGBU010000294.1 GCA_015231295.1 Magnetococcales bacterium
TCAGTATCAGGGCAAGAACATCGCCCAGATTCTCGATCTGACCGTGGACGAGGCGGCGGAGATGTTTCAGGCCATTCCGGCCCTGAACACCCGTTTGAAGACCCTCAAATCCGTGGGCATGGGCTATGTGCGACTGGGGCAGGCCGCCACCACCCTGTCGGGCGGGGAGGCGCAGCGGGTGAAGATCGCCCGGGAACTGGCCAAACGGGCCACCGGGCGTACCCTCTACATTCTCGACGAACCGACCACCGGCCTCCATTTCGACGACATCCGCAAACTGCTGGAGGTGCTGGATCAGTTGGTGGTCGCCGGCAATACCGTGGTGGTCATCGAACACAATCTGGATGTGATCAAGACGGCGGACTGGATTCTCGATCTCGGACCCGAGGGGGGCAGTCAGGGAGGGGAGATGGTGATGGAGGGAACTCCGGAACAGTGCGCTCGGGTGGAGCGATCCTGGACCGGTCGTTTCCTGAAACCCTTGGTAAACCCGATCGGCGATTGATCGGGCCTGTCACCCCCATCCCCCCCCTGGGGGAAGAACCGCGCGGTGGCGGTGGTTCCGGTCAGCCTTCGACCTTGCGCCGGGAATCCCGCAGCTTGTCGCCCAGTCCGGCTTCGATGGCCAGCGCGCGACGCTTGTCCGAATAGGAGGGCGCCACCATGGGGAAGTTTTTGTCCAGATCGAACATGGCGCGGTATTCGTCGAAGTCGATTTTGTGGGAGCGGGTCAGATGGCCTTTGAGCGCTTTGCAGGCTTTTCCGCAAATCAGACAAATGACGGCATCTTCGGTGACGGCCTGATCGATCGAAACAAAGGGCACCGGCTTCTTTTTATCCGGGAGGGTCGCGGTCGTCTCGACGACTTCTTCCTCGATTTCTTGCGGCGGAGCCACTTCCCGTACCGCGACGGCGGTTCCTTTGGAGGAGAGCTCGGTCAAGGTCACGAAGACCTCCTTGAGCAGTCCCGGTAATTCGCGGGATTGGACTTCGTTATTGGAAACGTATGCCTCGATGATTTCGGCGGCATGTTTGAGCAAATCGGATGACATCATGGGACTCCTTGTTAACTAGAAATGCCTTAGTTGTAGATTGTTCGTATAATATTTTTCCTGGACCTCGAACTGTCAAGATCTTTTTTGCATTGGATTCAAAAAACGCATAAAAAAAACCATATTGGCGGGATCATCCGTGCATGGGGTGTCATTTTCTGCCTAAAAATCTCTCACGGGGCGTTTTCGGATTGCAATTGGAGGGGGGCGCCGTCGGCATCGTCCAGTCGGGAGAGCCGGGTGCCGCCCCGCACCGCGTTGCCAATGCGGATCTCTTCCGCCCGGCGCAGCTCCTCCAGGGAGAGCGGCGCGGTGACGGCTCCCAGACGGGCCATCTCGTGGGCGCGCCACAGACTCGGGCATAACCCCTCCTCCAGAGACGGGGCCAGCCAGCGGCCCTCCAGACGCACCAGCAGCGCGCTGATCGCCCCTTCGGTGACGCGACCCGCCCGGTTGATGAAAATCACTTCGTGATAGCCCGCCTCCCGCGCCTGTCGCAGCTCCGCGTCGGCGTGGAGCCGCCGGTTGCTCTTGTGGCGGGCGAGGGGATCCTGCGGATCGGGCCGCCAGCGGGCGATGCGCCCCGCGACTCCTTCCGGCCAGGGGAGCAGGGGACGATGCGTCACCTGCAATCCGCCGTCGAGAGCGAGGGCGAGTCGTCCCGTCACCGGGGTCATGCCCTGATCGGCCCAGATGCGTGTCGTGGCGCGGAGGAGCCGTTCCGCCTCGGCGGGATCCAGGGGAAAACCCAACGCGCGCGCCGACGCGCTCATGCGTGCCAGATGACGATCCAGCCAGAGCACCTCGCCCGAGGCCTCCACCCGGAAGGTTTCGAGCAGGGTCAACGGCTCCGGCAGGGTGGTCAGAAAGCGGGCCTTGGTCGCCACTTCCGCCCACTCCTCCCCGGTGCAAGAGTCGGAGACCACACCGCCGCCCACGCCGATTCTCCGGCCCTGTGCCGGCGTTTCGACCACGGTGCGGATCGCCACGTTGAGCCAGCCATCCCCCCCCGGAGCCAGCAGGCCCATCATCCCGGTATAGAGCCCTCGGGGACGCCGCTCCAGAGCGCGGATCATCTCCATGGTGCGCCGCTTCGGCGCGCCGGTGATCGAGGCCGGCGGAAAGGTCGCCTCCAGCACCTGTTCCAGCGTCACCCCCGCGACCGCCTCGCCATGCACGCGGGTTTCGAGATGATGGACCGTGGAAAACGAGCGACAGGCCGCCAGCCGCTCCACCTGAACCGTGCCGGTGCGGCAGATCTGCCCCAGATCGTTGCGGGCCATGTCCACGATCATGATGTGTTCCGCCCGATCCTTGATCGACTGCTCCAGGGTTTCGGCCAGGAGGCGATCCGGTTCCGCCTCCGGAGAGCGGGGACGGGTGCCCTTGATCGGCGCGGTGATCAGCCGCTCTCCCTGGCGTTCCAGAAACAGCTCCGGCGACAAGGAGGCGGCGGACCAGGATTCGGCCTGCAGCCAGATCGCCCGGGGAAAACGGTGCGCGCTCTGCAAGCGGAGAAACAGGGATGCCAGATCGGTTTCCGAACTCAGGGCGGCGGGCAGGGTGTAGTTGACCTGATAGCTGTCACCGGCCCGGATCCAGGCGGCGATGGCCTCCAGATCGGCGTCGAAGCGATCCCGGCTGATGCCGGGGGTGATGATGGCGCGCGGAAGATCGGGGCGGTCGGGTGGGGCGTACAGCGCGTGGCGCGGTCCCTGGGGAAACAGCGCGAACCAGGCCAAAGGCAGCTCCGGATCCGGGGCGCACACCGGCAGTCCGAAGGCCGATGCCGCCTCGTAGGTCAGGGCGGCGGCCACCCAACAGCCGGAGCGGGCGGCCCGTTCCGCTTCGCGGATCGCCGGGCGCACCTCGTCGGGCCGATGGGCGGTCAGCACCCGTTCGGGTTCGGCGAAATACCAGGGCGCGCCCAGCTCCGGAAAATCGATCAGCAGCGCGACTTCCGCTTGCAGTCGCTCCGGTGTCGCGTGCCACCCTGGCGCGGCCAGCCGCCGGTCTAGCTCCTGTCGCCACCGCGCCCTGGGCGCGTCGCGTCGTGACGGCACGGTGGCGACAGGTTCAGGAAAGGCCACGCGCGGCGAGCGCGGCCTGCGGGGGAACGTGCAGACGGTTCAATCCGGCAATCGTGCCGTTCGGCAGTTTGCGGCTCCTGCGCCATGAAGATCGGCGGTCGCACCCGACTGGCCTGCAAAAC
>JADGBU010000016.1:0-15659 GCA_015231295.1 Magnetococcales bacterium
TGTGGATGCCGCCTTGTACTGGCTGGCCCGCATGGTCCAGGGGGGCGAGGATGGATTGTACATCGCCCGTCGTCTGATCCGTTTCGCCTCCGAGGATGTGGGCAACGCCGATCCCCAGGCCTTGACCATCGCCCTTGCTGCCAAGGAGAGTTATCATTTTCTCGGTTCGCCCGAAGGGGAGCTGGCTCTGGCCCAGGCGGTGATCTATCTGGCCACCGCCCCGAAAAGCAACAGCGTCTACACCGCCTTTCAGCGGGCCATGGAGTGCGCGGGCCGTTCCGGCTCTCTGGGACCGCCGGTGCACATCCGCAACGCGCCGACCCGATTGATGAAAGAGTTGGGTTATGGCAAGGAGTATCGTTATCCCCACGACCACGAAGAGGGGTTCGTGGTGGCCGACTATCTGCCCACGGCGTTGCTCGGGCAGCGATTTTATCAACCGGTGGAGCGGGGTTTCGAGCGGGAAATCGCCAAGAGGCTTGAGTATTGGCAGAAGCTGAAGAGTCGTCCACCCAAATCGGAGGCGTGAAACATGATCCCATGGCGCGGAATCGTTATGTTGACGGGGGTGTTGCTCACCCTGTCGGCCTGCACGACCCACGAGGTCGGCCAATCGGTCTATCGGGCGCTCGAACACAACAAATGCCTGGAAGAACAGGGATCTCACGCCGTCTGCGCCCGACCGGCCCCGCAACCCTGATTCAGTCTCGCACCTTCACGCTTCCCTTTTCCGGGCGAAGCCCAACCAGGAACGCATCGCATGGCCAAGACCATCGGCAGGACATCGAGCGACATTCTCGATCAGATTAACAAAGCCAGACAGGCTCTCGACGCGCTGGAAAAACTGGGGCGGGATGATCGCGGGGAGTTCGTGGAATCGGCCACGGTCCGATCGCTGCTCAACGCGGCTCAGGCCCACGTGATGCGGGCCATCGAGAAGTCGCGTCAACTGCGCTGACCGATGCTCATTTGCGATAGAACACTTCCACGAAGAAAGGACCGTTGTCGGTACGGAAATAACATTTGGTGCTTTCGAGCGGCTTGGTATAACCGATCTGATGATCACGGCCCACCACCACCTGAGGCGGCGTCAGATTGATGAGGTCATCGCAGATCCGGCTTTTCACGGCACCGGCGATGATGTTGGCCAACTCGCCGATGGCATCCTTGGCGACCGTGTTGAAGGTTTCGATCTCGTCGCCGGAAAAGGCCGCCGCCAGTCCCACCGCGCAATGGAACGGGGCCGACAGATGCACGCCACCCTCGATGACGCCATTGAACGCGATGATCGCGGTGACATCGGCCTGGGGAGGGCTATAGGGTTCATCCGCCGAGGTGGTCATGGATGGCCCCGCCTTGATGCCGACATCGGTGGTGAAGAACGCAACCGACGTTTCGTCGATGGCTTCCCGGATCACTTCGGCCAGATTCGCGACCAGCAACATGGTTCCTTCCTCCCTGAGTGCGTGATTCAAGCTGATCCGCGCGGTTGCGAGCATGCGCCAGGATCTCGGTCGTTGCCCCATTGGAATATCACGAATCGTGACTGGCTTTCAATGTTTCATCTTGCAAAATTTTACAAGTGTATGGTCACGCACGGCACCCTTTCCGGCCCGGAACCGGCCCGGACACCCCGCAAAAAAAATCGCCTCCTCCCCTCTTGCGCAACCGTGCGATCATCGCCATCTGATGGAGCAAAATTTCACGAATGCGACCCGCATGGGGGGGGTCGCGGCATTCCAGTTCCATCGGTATCAGTCGGCAATCCACGAGGAGAAAGATCCATCATGACCATTTCATTTCAACCTTTGCATGATCGAATCCTGGTGAAACGGGTTGAACAGGAAGAAAAAACCGCTGGCGGCATCATTCTGCCCGACACCGCCAAGGAAAAACCCGTACAGGGCGAAGTAATCGCCGTGGGCAAAGGCGCGATCCGGGAAGATGGCACCATCCGTCCCCTGGAACTCCGGAAAGGGGATCGGATTCTGTTCGGCAAATACGGCGGCACCGAAGTCAAGATGCAGGGCGAAGAGTTCCTGATCCTGCGGGAATCGGATGTCATGGGTGTGCTCGAATAATACAGACACCCCTCCGGAACTGAGAATCGATCATCGACCGATCATGAATTGAATACGAGGAGAATGAAAACTATGGCAGCCAAGGAAGTCAAATTCGGTACGGATGCCCGTTCCGCCATGGTCAAGGGGCTGAACACCCTGGCCAACGCCGTCAAGGTGACGCTGGGCCCCAAAGGTCGCAACGCGGTGCTGAACAAATCCTGGGGCGCGCCGCGCATCACCAAGGATGGGGTTTCGGTGGCCAAGGAGATCGAACTGGAAAACCGCTTCGAAAACATGGGCGCGCAGATGGTGCGGGAAGTGGCCTCCAAAACCGCCGACGCCGCCGGAGATGGCACCACCACCGCCACGGTACTGGCTCAGGCCATCGCCCGTGAAGGGCTGAAAGCGGTCGCGGCGGGCATGAATCCCATGGATCTGCGCCGTGGCATCGACGCCGCCACCGAAACGGTGGTTTCGGCGTTGAAAAATCTCTCCCGCCCCGTGACCAAATCCGAGGAGATCTCCCAGGTCGGGACCATTTCCGCCAACGGCAACGCCGAAATCGGTCGCATGATCGCCGAAGCCATGGACAAGGTGGGCAAGGAAGGGGTGATCACCGTGGAAGAGGCCAAAGTGATGGCCAACTCCCTGGATGTGGTCGAGGGCATGCAGTTCGATCGGGGTTATCTCTCTTCGTACTTCGTCACCGACAACGAAAAAATGCTGTGCGAATTGAAAGATCCCTACATCCTGCTGGTGGAAAAGAAAATCAGCAATCTGCAACAAATGTTGCCGATCCTGGAAGGAATCGTCCGTTCCGGAGCCTCGTTGCTGATCGTCGCCGAAGATGTCGAAGGGGAAGCCCTGGCCACGCTGGTGGTCAACAAGCTCCGCGCCGGATTGAAAATCTGCGCCATCAAGGCACCTGGGTTTGGCGACCGTCAGAAGGCCATCCTGGAAGATGTGGCCATCCTGACCGGTGGCACCGTGGTTTCCGAGTCGCTCGGACTGAAACTGGAAAATGTCACCCTCGACATGCTGGGCCGGGCCAAATCGGTGGTGGTGGGCAAGGATGAAACCACCGTGGTCGATGGACAAGGCCACAAGGAGCAGATCGCCGCGCGGGTCGGTCAGATTCGCCGTCAGATCGAGGATACCACCTCCGATTACGATCGCGAGAAGCTGCAAGAACGGCTGGCCAAGCTCTCCGGCGGCGTGGCCGTGATCAACGTCGGTGGTGCCACCGAAGTCGAAGTGAAAGAGCGCAAGGATCTGGTGGATGACGCCCTCCACGCCACCCGCGCGGCGGTCGAGGAAGGGATCGTGCCCGGCGGCGGTGTGGCTCTGCTGCGGACCATCCAGGCGTTGGACGCCCTGAAGCTGAACAATGAAGATCAGAATGTCGGAGTGCGCATCGTGCGTCGCGCCCTCGAAGAACCCACCCGCATCATCGCCGAAAACGCCGGTCGCGAAGGTTCCGTGGTGATCGACAAGGTGCTGCGGGAGTCGTCGGCCCACTTCGGCTACGATGCCCAGGCCGATGAATATGTGGATCTGGTGGAACGGGGCGTGATCGATCCCACCAAAGTGGTCCGGGTGGCGATTCAATCCGCCGCCTCCATCGCCGGATTGATGATCACCACCGAAGCCATGGTCACGGAACTGCCCAAAAAAGATCCGGCCCCGGCGGGCGGTGGCGGACACGGCATGGATGATATGGATATGTAATCATACACAATCACGATCTGGAGCAGGGGCCATTGGGGGAGGAATCCCCCCTCTGGCCCTCTCTTTTTTTCAACGGCTTCACAGCTCGACAGGTCATCATCAACGCCACGGCATCCACCATTGGGGAAAACATCATGAAGGCTCGCGGTTTGATTGAAAGGAGGCACGCAAACCAATCCGGAATGCGTATCGGCCAATGGGATTGGTGGCTCGTGGTGGCCATGATCTGTCTGATCGCCGCATCGGGTCAGGCGCGCGGACTGCCGGAACTCACCGGATTGGTGGATGAACTCAAACCCATGGTGGTCAACATCCACACCAGCAAAAAAGCCCGTACCGGCACCACCTCCTCCCTGCCCCACAACCCGTTCAAGAACAGCCCGTTCGAAGATTTTTTCCAACCCTTCGTCGATCGTCTGCCCCAGGGGGAGATGCAAACCCGCAATCTCGGCTCCGGCGTGATCATCGACGGTGATGGCTCGATTCTCACCAATCATCACGTCATCGAGGGGGCCGACGAAATCAAGGTGCGTCTCGCCGACGAACGGGAGTTCATCGCCAAGGTGATCGGAGGCGACCCGAAAACCGATCTGGCCCTGATCCAGATTCCGGTCAAACAGAAATTGGCCGTGGCCAAACTCGGCGACTCCGACGCCCTCAAGGTGGGAGCCTGGGTGGTGGCCATCGGCAACCCCTTCGGCCTGGAGGCCACCGTCACCGCCGGCATCATCTCCGCCAAAGGACGCGCCATCGGCAGCGGTCCCTATGAGGATTTTCTGCAAACCGATGCCGCCATCAATCCCGGCAACTCCGGCGGCCCCCTCTTCGACCTCGACGGCAACGTGATCGGTATCAATACCGCCATCTTCTCCCGTTCCGGGGGATATATGGGCATCGGCTTCGCCATTCCGATCAATATGGCCAAAAATGTCATGGCCCAACTCAAAGGAACGGGACGGGTGACACGTGGATGGCTCGGCGTGGGGATTCAGGTCGTCACCCAGGAACTGATCCCGGCTTTGGGACTGGATGCGGCCAAGGGGGCTCTGGTCAGTCAAGTGACCAGAAATGGTCCGGCTCAGGAGGCGGGCATCAAGGCCGGTGACGTGATCCTGAAATACAATGGACACGAAATCCATAAAATGCGCGATCTGCCCGCACTGGTGGCCCTGACCCCGGTGGGCAGCCAAGTGCCGGTGCTCATCCTGAGAGATGGCAAGGAGCAGACCCTTCAGGTCAAGGTGGATGAAATGCCGCGCGATGAGGCGAACGGTCAATCCCGTGGTGCGGACTCTCCGACCAAAGCCGATGCCCTGGGAATCAAGGTTCAGGCTGTGGGGAGCGGTCAACGTCGTCCGGGTCGCGCCGACGAGGATCAAAAGGGGGTGGTGGTGGTCCATGTCGAACCGGATGGACCCGCCGGTCGGGCCGGACTGCATGTCGGCGATGTGATCCTGGATGTCAATCGCATCGCGGTCAATGATCCGAAGGCGTATGAACAGGCCCTGGAGAAACTGGGTCAGACCCGCAACGTGCTGTTGAGGGTGGCCCGTGATCATGGTGTGTTGTTCGTGGCGGTCAACCTGGACCGGTAGACAGAACAAGAGGGCCGGGGGCGATCCTCGCCCCCGAACCCCTCATTTCAACTCGAACCGACGCACCATGAACCCCCACAACACCAATCCCGGCACTGCCGCCACGGTGGTCAACAAAAAGAAGGTGGACCAGGAGAGATGATCGGCCAACCATCCTCCGCTGGAAGCCAACAAAGTCCGCCCAAAGGCCATGAAGGAGGAAAGCAACGCATACTGAGTCGCGGTATACGCCACATGACACAACCGGGAGAGATAGGCCACAAACGCCGAAGTCCCCATCCCTCCCGAGATATTCTCGAAGGCGATCGTCACGATCAGCATCTCCTTCGAGTAACCCGTCTGGGCCAGCACCACGAACATGAGATTGGAGCACATCTGCAACACCCCGCAAAAAAACAGGGCCTTGGTGATCCCCATCCGTTCCGTCAAAATTCCGCCGACCACCCCACCGAACAGCACCGCCGCCAACCCGAACAATTTGGTGACATTGGCGATTTCGATCTTGGAAAAGCCCAACTCCACATAAAAGGGCGCGCTCATCACCCCGGCCAAGGCGTCGCCGAATTTATACAGCAGAATGAACAACAGGGTCATCAGCCACCCGCGCCGCGCCATGAACTCGGCGAACGGAGCCACCACCGCCCCGGCAATCCAGGCCATCACCCTGCCCTGCCCGGCAATCGGCCCGCTGGAGAGCACCGCTTTCGGTCGCAGCGGTTCGGGATTGAGCAGCATCACCAGCATGCCCAGACCGATCAGGGCGGCCATCACCGCATACGCCGCAAACCACCCCCAGAAGCTGGCCAGATACAACGCCCCGGCCCCGGATACCACCATGCCCAACCGATAGCCCAGAACACTCATCGCCGCTCCGGCTCCGTATTGTCGCTCTTCCAGGCTCTCCACCCGATAGGCGTCGATGACGATATCCTGGGTGGCGGACCAGAACGCCACCGCCAGCGTAAACCAGGCGGTCCAGAAGGGATCCCGGGCCGGATCGCTGGCCCCGAGAGCCAGAATACTCCCCATCAGCACCAACTGGGAAAGCACCCCCCAACTGCGCCGCTGTCCCAGACGGCGGGTCAGCACGGGAATCGGCATGCGATCGACCAGAGGCGACCAGAGAAATTTAAAGGTATAGGGCGCGCCCGCCAAAGCGAAAAGCGCGATGGAGGTCTTGCTCACTCCGGCCTCGGCCAGCCATAATGACAAGGTGCTCACGGTCAGGGCCAGAGGCAGGCCGCTGGAAAATCCCAACAAAAAAATCACCACCACCCGCCACTCCAGGTAAATGGTGAAAGCCGACCAGGGACGCCAGGGGGTGCCCGACGCAGGGGGTGTTGTCATGCACGACTCCCGACAAAGAATGACCGATCCAACCGACTCGCTCCTCTGATCATACCAGGGGAGCGGGCGCAAACAAGGCATCATTCCACAAGGAAGGGAGCATGACGACGGAAAAGGTGGCCCACATTCTCGCCCGACTGGATCGAAAAACCGCCGATCGTCTGCTGGCGCATCTGGAACGACACGAAAGCGGACTGGGCAAAGCCGTCAGAGACGAAATGCTGCTGTTCGAGGATCTGGAAAAACTGGATGACCGGGGATTGCAAACCTTGCTGCGGGAAACCCCCGCCGAGACGCTCGCCACGGCCTTGCGAGGCGCGGAAGAAAGCTTCATTCACCGTTGCGGGCGCAATCTGTCGCGACACGGGGCCGCGACTTTGCAGGAAACCTTGACCCTCTCCGCACCGATCGCGCGGCAGCGGGTGGAGTCGGCCCGACGGATGATGCTCGCAACCGCCCGCGAACTGGAAGCGCGCGGACGGTTGTTGATTCCTTCGGCAAAAGATCCGGTGATCTACTGATGACCGTGCGCCGCTTTCGGCATGGGCATCGGATCGCCGTCGATACAGGCTCCCTCATCCTGGGCGCCTTCGAGAATGCCGCCCACACGGGGGCTGCATCCGCTGTAGCGGGTGGGATCGAGACCGACCGCCTTGACCCGCTCCTTGATCACCAACGCCACACCATGGCCGGTGAGGGGCTGCCCGGAGATGCGTCCATGACGGTTGATCCCCTGAAAAACCGCACCGCTCTGGATTTCCGAGGCCGCCAGCCACGCCTTGAGGGCGGTCACGGGGCAGACCGTATCCTGACCGTAGGGAATCATCACCAGACGACCGGTATTCAAGGAAAGCTCCATGCCTCCGGTGCGTTCCCGCAAATTCTCCACCGTGAGACTGGTGAGTTCCGAACGGCGCAATCCTCCGGAGAAGCCAACCAGAATCAACGCCTTGTCACGAAGATCCTTGAGCCGGTCCCCCATGGCGTGGAGCACGCTGGAGGTCTGCATCGCGGTCAACGGAGCCACGCGACGCTGTTCCCGGCCATGCTTCTGCTTGATGCCCTTGAGCACCGCATTGACCAGTTCGGTCTTGGTGGGATCCACCAATCCCTGCGCCGAATGGGCCTTTCCCAACGAAACCCGCCAGCGGGCCAGGGTCGCGAATTTATGGCTGTTGGCATGCTCCATCAGATAGGTCGCCACCATCTTTTCAGGAGCCGGGATGGCACCACCCCAGTCTATGAAACGGCGCAAATCACCCCAATAGGCCGCGCGCGTGGCGTCCGTCAAGGCCGAAGCCTGAGCAAATGCCTTGACTTGCGGTTCGAGTGGATGATCATCTTGGATCGTGTGGGGGAAATCGCCCATCTATAAAGACTCCCTTGAATGCCGATAACGCATGACAGTGTTGTCACTCAGGACTCGGGGCTGACCGGAAGAAACTCTTCCTCTTTGGAGACTCCTTGCGTAGCGACAACGCCTTCGATCCTCCAGTCAACCCCATGTCGAGACATGACTAACTCAGCAATTATCGGACCAATCTTTTTCAAGGGTTCGGAACCGTTCCCAATCCTCCGGACGATCCACATCCCAATGACCCGGAAGCTCCTCCCAACTCCATTCCAAAGCCCGCAGCACCCCTCGGGTGGCCTCGGCGACGCCATCGCCGCCCCAGGGAATCTCCCGAAACAGCTCCGGCGCGTACCGGGTCAGACCGAGCAGAACGTACCCCCCATCCAGGGCCGGAATCAGCACCGCCGGATGGCGTGACAACGCCTCTTCGGCGCGATTCAGGGTGGCGGAGTCGAGAGAAACGGCATCGCCCCCCAACAGCAACACGGCCTCCGCCTCTGCCATGGCCGCCTGCGCGATCCCGCGCAACCGGGCTCCCAGATCCCCCTCGGGCTGAACCCTGAGCTGTGAGGCCTCCGCCAATCGGGCAAACAAAGGCGCGCGGAAATCCGGCGTCGCCCAGAGACGAAACCGGTGTTCGGGGCCACGCATGGCACACCACTGGCGGGCAAGTCGGGCCACATGCGTCAAAAGTGCCGCATGGGCGCGGGCCGCGCCCTCGGCACCGAGGGCGGGAATCAGACGGGTCTTGGAGAAACCGGGCGACGGAGCGCGCCCGAGCAGATTCAAGGAAAGAGCGGCCTTGCGAAAGGAACGATCGCCGTTCAACAAGGCACGCCGTCAAAGATCAACAACATCCACGCGGTCCGCATCCACAGGCATCGGGCTCACGCTCCGCATCCGGCCCCAACCGGATGAACCACGAGGCGAACGGCTCCCGACCCAGTTGCTCGAACCGTTCCCGACTGACCTCGATCCGCTCGCCCGCCGGATAACGATGGCCGGCCTCATCCTCCACCACGGAAAACGGCCCGCGCTGAATCACCACATGCCGGCCCGTCTCCCCCGAAACCCGCCACGGCTTCACGGCGGTCAGCGTGACGGAGCGAAACGACACCCCACCCACGATACGCCACGGTATCGGCTCCCACTTGTCGTAACAAACCCCCACGAATCCCGCCGCGCGAAACGCGCGCATGAATTCCGCCTCCTCGAACGCCCCGGAGATGCATCCCGACCAGAGTTCCGGATCCTCTTTCATCGACTCCGGCACCGCCCGGTCGGCCACGATATCGGAGATGGCCACCCGTCCGCCGGGCCTGAGCACCCGGAAAATTCCCATCAGCAGTTGCCCCTTCTCGGTGTCATCCACCAGATTGAGCACGCAGTTGGAAATCACCAGATCGACGCTTTCATCCGGGATCATGGGGTGTTCCGCCCGCTGTTGCTGTTCCCGGAGCCGCAACGCTTCGGCTCCGCACTCCGGATGGGCCGCCCGCCAGGCCTCCATCGCCTCCTGATCCAGAGCCAGATCCTGAATCCGACCCTTGCGGAACGATACCCGGTCCCCACCCAACACCTCGGCCATCTCCGCCTGATGACGACGGGCCAAAGCCAGCATATCGTCATTCATGTCCACGCCGATCACCCGACCCTCAGGCCCCACCAACTGGGCCGCCATGTAACAGATCTTGCCGCCCCCGGAACCCAGATCCAGCACCACCTCGCCGGAACGCACATAGCGGGAGGGATCCCCGCAGCCATAATCCCGCTCGATGATCTCCCGGGGGAGTTTTTCCAGCAGGGCGGTATCGTAGCTCACCGGACAGCACAAGGATTCCACCACACGGGCGGCCCCTTCGGAATAGGTCTTGCGGACCTCCTCTTCGACGATCATCACTCTTTCGACTCCTGCCTCTTCATGAATTCCCGGACCGTTCGCATGAACTCGGGCAATTTGCGCAGCGCGTTGATCTGGGCCAGATTCTCGCGATGGGGCTCGCCCCACCATCCGGACCATGTGGCACCGCTCGGCACATCCACGGCCACCCCGGTCGAGGCGGCGATGCGCGCGCCACGGCCCACCGTCACATGGGGCACCACACCCGATTGACCCGCCACCACCACTCCATCCTCGATGCGACAGGAGCCCGCCAGGCCCGCCTGGCTGACGATCACACAAGCGCGACCGATCTGCACATTATGGGCGATCTGCACCAGATTGTCGATTTTGGTGCCCGACCCGACCCGGGTCTCCCCGAAACGGGCCCGATCGATGGTGGTACAGGCTCCCACCTCGACCTCATCTTCCAGATGCACGATGCCCAGATGGGGAATCCGACGATGGGCCCCTTCCGCGAATTCAAAGCCGAAGCCGACACTGCCGATCACCGCGTTGGCGTGAATCACGCAGCGGGCACCGATCCGGCAGCGTTCATGGATCACCGCGCCGGCGTGGATCGTACTGTCCGCGCCGATGACCACTTCGGCACCGATCACCGCCCGGGGACCGATCGTCACGCCGGGTCCGAGGGTGGCCGTCGGATCGATCACCGCCGAAGGGTGAATCCCCGCAACCCGCAACTCCCGTCCGCCGAGCAGCAGCGCGGCCCGACCGGCATCCAGGGCCGGAGTGGCACTGAGAACCAGAGGAACGCCCACCTTGGCCGCCTCTTCGGCCAGCTCCGGCAACACCAGCAACGCCGAGGCCCGACAGGTCGCGTTCAGCCACTTGCGCGCCGCGACAAACGACAGATCCCCGCTGCCCGCGCTCTCCAAAGGCGCGACGCCGTGAATCTCCACCTCTTCCCCGCGATATTCCAAGGCCAAACGGTTGGCCAACTCCGTGAGTTTCATGATACGATCTCCACTTGCATGGATCCAGACGACAACAAAACACCGGAAACTTTTTTCAATCGTTCAGACCGATCGGCCATGCTGGCGGGAGTAGAGACTCACATGGGCCAGCAACCCCATGGCGATCATCAGCGTCACCATCGAGCTGCCCCCATAGCTGATCAAAGGCAAGGGAATCCCCACCACCGGCAGCAAACCGAGCACCATGCCGACATTCACCACCACCTGAACCGCGAACAGCATGGTCGCCCCCACCACGGTCAACAATCCAAAGCGGTCATTGGCCATTTCCGCGATCAAAAAACAACGGGTGATCAACAACGCATACAGCACCAACAGCGTCACGCCTCCGAGAAATCCCCACTCTTCGGCCAGCACCGAAAAGATGAAGTCCGTATGACGTTCCGGCAAAAAGTCCAGTTGACTCTGACTCCCGGCCATGAATCCCTTGCCGGTCACGCCTCCGGAGCCCACCGCGATCTTCGATTGAATGATGTGATATCCCGATCCCAACGGATCCCGTTCCGGAGAGAACAAGGTGATAATCCGCTGTTTCTGATAGGTATGCAACCCATTCCAGGCCAGGGGCATCGAAGCCCCCAGCACGATCACCAAAGTGAACAGCACCCGCCAGGAGATTCCGGCCACCACGATGATCGACAACCCCACCCCGGCCAGCAGAACCGCCGTACCCAGATCCGGTTGCTTGATGATGAACGCCATGGGACAGAGAATCATCGCGAAGGGCACGCCCAGATCCCGCCATCCCAGGGATCCGGCCTTGGCGTGATCGTGAAAATAACGCGCCAACGCCAGAATCAAGGCGACTTTCATCAACTCCGAGGTCTGCAGACGAAAAAAACCCACCTCCAGCCATCGCCGCGCCCCCATGCCGACGCTCCCCATGATCATGGTCACGGCCAGCAACAACAGGCTCCCGGAATAAAACAGATACGCAAACCGACGAAACACCTTCTCACCGGCCATCAAGGCGACACCGACCATCAGACCGAGCCCGAGCGATGATTGAATCACCTGTCGCCAGAACAGCCACAGATTGTTCTCTCCCCCCACCGCCGAATAGAGCACCCCGAAGCCGAAAAAAATGGTCAGCAGCAACAACAGCAACAGACTCCAGGGAAAACGACGCAACCGCTCCGTCCAGCCCAAAGAGACCGTCCCCCCCAGACTCAACCAGGAGTGACCCGATTCGGATTCGTTCACGAACTGCTCCCGTATTTGGCGAAATAGCGATCCATCACCCGCTTGGCCACCGGAGCCGCCGCCGAACCGCCATGCCCGCCATGTTCCACGACCACGGATACCGCAATTTTGGGTCGATCCACCGGGGCGTAGCTGACGAACAACGCATGATCCTGCAACTTTTCGTTGGTGGATTTGATGATCTGACCACTTTTTTCGCGCTTGTGACGCGCCACCTGCGAGGTGCCCGTCTTGCCCGCCGAGCGGATCCCGCCATCGAGTCTCGCCTTGGCCGCCGTGCCCGTGGGATCATGAACCACCGCCTCCAATCCCTGACGCAACACCTCCAGATGATAGGTGGAAAAATAGTTGCGATGGATCACCTCCGGCGTTTCACCGGGTTCGAGCTTGAGCAACGTCGGTCGATACACCGTGCCGCCATTGGCCACCGTGGCGACCATCATGGCCAATTGCAGCGGGGTGCTCAACACATATCCCTGACCGATACCGGTAATATAGGTCTCTCCGGGAAACCACGACGCGTTGTAGACCTTGCGTTTCCATGCGCGGGAGGGGATCAGGCCCGGCCTCTCCCCATCCAGGCCCACACCGGAAACCGCGCCCAATCCCATCTTGTGGGCCTGACGCTCGATGGCATCGATCCCCAACCGCTCCGCCAATTTATAAAAATAGACATCACACGATTGGGTCAACGCCTGAATCAGATTCACGCTGCCGTGACCGTGACGTCGCCAGCAGTAAAACCGCAATTCATCCTTGAGCAGATGTCCATTGCAGAACACCGATTCTTTCGGATCCAATTTGCCGGAGAGCAGGCCGGCCATGGCGACCACGATCTTGAAGGTGGAACCGGGCGGATAGTGACCCTGATGGGCCTTGTTGGTGAGGGGACGGTCGGGATTGGAGCTGAGAGCCTGCCACTGGGCGTGGGTGAAGCCGCGAATGAATTGATTGGGATCGTAGGTGGGAGAGCTGACCATGGCGAGAATTTCGCCGTTGTTGGGATCCATGGCCACCACCGCTCCGGTCTCCTCGCCCATGGCCTCCTGGGCCTCCCGTTGCAGATCGGAATCGATGGAGAGATAAAGATCGGCACCCGGTTCCGGGGGATTGCGGTGGAGTTCCCGCACATGCCGTCCGACGGCGTTGACCTCCATCTCCAGCACCCCCTCCTGCCCCCGCAACCGCTCCTCGTAGTGCTGTTCGACGCCGCTCTTGCCCACCAGTTCCCCGGAGCGGTAGGTCATGCGAGAAAAGCGTTTCCGGTCTCCGTCGCTCGGTTCGCCCAGATACCCCAGGACATGACAGGCCAACGCATCGAACGGATAATAACGCACCGACTGGCTGTGCAGATCCAGCCCCGGAAACTCATGAATCCGCACTTCGATACTGCTCACCTCTTCCCAGCTCAGATGGGATTTCACCCGCAGCGGCAAGAACGATCGCTGTCGTTTGGCCTGCTGCAGCAGATGTTTGATCTCCTCCTCCGACAGATCGATGTGGCGACTGAGCCGCTTGAACAGCATCCGCAGCGGACCGGCCAACTCCGGCACCACCACCACCTCGAAGTCGGGGCTGTTTTCGACCAGAGTGCGGCTGTCCCGATCGAAGATGCGACCGCGCGGCGCGGTGATCGGTTTGAGGCTGATGCGATTGTCTTCGGCCAGAGTGCGATACTCTCCGCCCCGCATCACCTGCAGATGAAACAGGCGGCCACCCAGCACCAGGAATCCCGCGCCCAGCACGCCGCCGACCAGCAACAGTCGCCTCCGGGCATCGCCCCGGAACTGTTCCCGGTCATCGTCGAGCATGGGGCTCCTCCTCCAACCAGGATTGATGGATCGTGACCAGAAGATGAATGACCGCAGGCGCGATCAGCATGGTGGCCAGCGGACGCCCGGTCAGCAGGGTCCAGCGGGCGGCGGATCCCCACTTCAAGGCGGCCAGAGCCAACTGAATCCCTTCGGCCAGACAGACGAGAAACAGCAGCACAAACAACAAATAGAAAAAATCGATCGACCGGATCAGGCGTCCGAAGCGACCGATCAGCAGAATCAGCAGAATATTGGAAACCGCATTCAATCCGAGGGGGGCACCGGAAACCACATCGACCAGGAGTCCTGCGAACAGCGCGAGGATGGGACCGCAACGATCGGGACGATAGAGACGCCAATAAAACAGACAGATCAACACCAGATCCGGTCGGAACACCGACCAGGCGGCGAAAGGCATCGCCATTTCCTGGACCACGACGGCCATGAAGATGGTCAAGGCCGGCAGCCAAGGAATCAGCAGGGAGACCATCATGGCATCGTGACGCGCCTCACGGGGCCGGAGTGGCCTCCGCCGACCGGGAGGTGGCCAGCGGAAGCATGAGATAAGCCTCTTCGATACGGTCGAAATCGACCATGGGTTGCACCTTGGCCTCGCGGAACAATCCATCCTTTCCGGGCTCCAGCGTCACCACCTTGCCCACCGCCAGACCTTTGGGGAAAATGCCGCCGGTTCCGGAAGTCACCACCAGATCTCCCACCACCACATCCGCATCCTTGGGCAGATATTCGAGATTGAGGCGGGTGGTATTCTGACCCGCCGACACCGCCTTGACGCGGGAACGCTGAATCAGCACCGGCACGCGGGAGTTGAGATCCAACAAAGAGATCACCAGCGAGGCGTTGGTGGAGGCGCGCACCACCCGTCCGATCAACCCTTCGGGGACCGTGACCGGAGCGTTGACGATCACCCCATCCTGACGACCGGCGTTGAGAATGAACGAACGGGCAAAAGCCGATGAGGAGTCCCCCACCACCCGGACCGCCAAAGCGCGGAATGCGGGATCGGGCCGCATTTGCAACAGAGACTTGAGACGATGATTTTCCTGTTCCAGCTCTTCGAGCCGGACGCCGAGAGGCCGGAGACGTTCCACTTCGGCCTTGTACTGACGATTTTCCCGATCGAGGCGCGACAGCTCGGAGAGTCGGTCCTGAAACCGTTCCAGCGTGACCACCGGACGGGCCAGAAACGATTGGGCGGTTCCGGCCACCTGAAGAATGGCCTCGCGGATGCCGTGACGATCACCCGAAATGGTGCCGCCGGCCATCAGAAGCAGGAAAAAAGCCACCATCAGGGTAAAGAAAACCGAGATGGCGTTCCGGTATTCTCTCAAGAGCACCAGGAAATCGGACATGAAACAACCTTGTTAAGCTGATGGGCTAGCGATCCATCAGGATGTCGGACATGCTGTCCAGCTCCTCCAACGCCCTGCCGGATCCCATGACCACGCACGAGAGTGGATCATCGGCGATGATGACCGGCAACCCGGTCTCCTCGGCCAGAAGCAGATCCAATCCCCGGAGCAGCGCCCCCCCTCCGGTCAACACGATCCCGCGATCCACGATATCTCCGGCCAGCTCCGGCGGGGTTCGTTCCAGAGCGACCCGCACCCCTTCGACGATGGCGTTGATGGGTTCGGCCAGGGCTTCGAGAATTTCG
>JADGBU010000016.1:15739-17137 GCA_015231295.1 Magnetococcales bacterium
TTCCAGGGGAAAAGCGGAGCCGACTTGAATTTTGATAATTTCGGCGGTTCCCTCACCGATCAGCAGGGAATATTTGCGTCGCACATGGGCGATGATCGCCTCATCCATCTTGTCGCCGCCGACCCGGATCGAGCGGGAGTAGACGATTCCGCCCAAGGAGATGATGGCCACCTCGGTGGTGCCGCCGCCCACATCGATCACCATGGAGCCGCTGGCTTCCGTCACCGGCAGTCCGGCCCCGATGGCCGCCGCCATGGGTTCGTTGATGAGATAGACATCCCGCGCTCCGGCACTCTCCGCCGACTCCCGGATCGCCCGTCGTTCCACCGGGGTGGCTCCCACCGGCACGCAGACGATGATGCGGGGCGAATAGAACAATCGCCGCTTGTGTACTTTTCGGATGAAATGCTTGAGCATCGCCTCGGTGACGGTGAAATCGGCGATCACCCCATCGCGCATGGGCCGGGTGGCCACGATGCTGTCGGGGGTGCGTCCCAGCATCCGCTTGGCCTCGTTGCCCACGGCCAGCACCTTGCGCACCCCACGGGAACTTTCGTGGATCGCCACCACCGACGGTTCGGAAAGCACCACACCCCGTCCGCGTACATAAACGAGGGTATTGGCCGTCCCCAGGTCGATGGCCATGTCGGTTGAAAACAGTCCTTTCAGCTTGTTAAACATCGAGCATACCTATGAAAAATTCTCATGTTCGCCGAGAGGCGCGTCACCTGCGCCACGATCATCCATTGACCAGGAGTCCCGACCGGTCACATCCTAACGGTCATACCGGAGATTGTCACCCCATTCCCGGAACGTTCGGAGCAAGACAGGCCATTTCATCCACTTCGGAACGCGCTCATATGGCACCCATCAAATCCATGACGCCTCAATTCACCAAAGAAGAAATACTCGATCTCGCCGCCCTGGATCAGGAACTGCGCGCGATCCACGATCCCGCCACGCCCCTCACCGACGATCAGCGCACCGCCATTCTGCCGGTGCTGCGCGACGCCATGAAATCGGGTCGGGACCGTCTCCATCAATATCATCTGGCCGGCGCGACCGGTCAATTCATCGTACAGGGTCACACCGTCCTGACCGATGCCATTCTGCAACACATCCACGCCCTGGTGGTGGCGGGTCACGACAGCACCGAGTCGTTCTGCCTGGCCGCCACCGGCGGTTACGGACGCCGGGATCTGGCGCCCTACTCCGATGTCGATCTGTTGTTCATCGTGCCCGACGCCCATTCCGATCAACTCCCCCTGGTGGAACGCATGCTCTACATTCTGTGGGATGTCGGGATGGATGTCGGTCACGCCGTGCGAACCGTGGAGGAGTGTCTGCAACAGGCGCGCCAAGAATTGCAGATTCTCACCTCGATGCTGGAGTCAAGAT
>JADGBU010000016.1:17229-19812 GCA_015231295.1 Magnetococcales bacterium
GCTTTTGGAGCAGAGCAAGCGTCATGAACGGTTCGGTGCGTCGCTTTACTATCTGGAACCCAACATCAAGGAAAATCCAGGGGGATTGCGGGATCTGCACACCTTTGCCTGGATTTCCAAGTACCGCTATCAGGTGCCCCGCATTCAAGATTTGATCCCGATGGGGATCATCACCCAGGAGGAGTTCGAGAATTTCAAGAGTTGCCGCGCCTTTCTCCGACGGGTGCGCAACGCGCTGCACTATATGGCCGGTCGGCGGGACGATCGGCTGACTTTCGCCCATCAGGTTGCCATCGCCAAGGAGTTCGGCTATCAGGATCAGCCCGGCATGCTGGCCGTGGAACGGTTCATGCGTCGCTACTACCGGGTGGCCCGACGGGTGGGCCATCTCTCCTGGATCTTCCTGCGCAAGTATCAGGACGAACACCGGGAGGTGCTGGTCTGGGATCGCCATCATCTGGAAGACACCTTCGAGGTGGCCGGAGGAAAGATTTCCGTCACCTCGGACGAGGTTTTCGTCCAGAAGCCGATCCGCATCATGCGCCTGTTCGAGTTGGCGCAGCGCAATCTGCTTTCGATCCATCCCGACACCATGCGTCTGATCACCCGCAATCTGCATCTGATCAATCGGGAGTTCCGGGCCGATCCCCGCATCACGGCCATTTTTTTGCAGATGCTCAACGGCAAGCGCGCCGTGGCCTGGGTGCTGCGCCGCATGAACGATGCCGGCGTGCTGGGTCGTTACATTCCGGAGTTTGGACGCATCATCGGACAAACGCAACATGATATGTACCACGTTTTCACCGTGGATGAACACACCATTCTGGCGGTGGAGTCACTGAGACACATCAGTTCGGGAAAATTTGCCCAGGAATTGCCCATCGCCACCCAATTGATGCAGAAACTCAACAATCCCGCCGTGCTCTATCTGGCGGTTTTGTTTCACGACATTGCCAAAGGGTTGGGTTCCGGCCATCAGATCCGGGGCGCGGTGATCGCCCGGAAAATCTGCGAACGGATGGAGATGCCCTCCAACGATGTCGAAATGATCGCCTGGCTGGTGGAAAATCACCTCATCTTCTCCCGCACCGCCTTTCGACGGGATATCAACGATCCGGAGACCCTCGCCTCCTTCGCCAAGCAGATCGGCACGGTCCGCAAGTTGAATCTGCTGGTGCTGCTGACCGTGGCCGACATTCGCGCCGTGGGGCCGGGGGTCTGGAATCAGTGGAAGGGCAATCTGCTGCGTCAGCTTTACGAACGCAGCCTCGACACCCTGGACAAGGGGATCATCTTCACCCCCGAGGAGATCGCCCAACGGGCCACGATCCTCAAGGAAGCCACGTTCAACATTCTCTCCCGGGATCACGATCCCGAGCGGGTGCGACGTCATCTCGACCGCTTCTATCCGGACTATTTCACCCATTACGACCCGGAGATGTTGGCGGAACATTTCATCGCGCTGCAATCGGTGGAAGAGAGTCCGCTGGTGATCGTCTTCAAGCAGGCTCCCAAGATCAACGCCACCCGTCTGCTGGTCTACACGCCAGATCATCCGGGTTTGATGGCGCGCATTTCCGGCAGTCTGGCCGCTTCGGGGGCGAACATTCTGTCGGCGGACATCACCACCACCAAGGATGGCATGGCCCTCGACACCTTCCTGATCCAGACCCAGAACGGCGAGCCGATCGAAACGCGGGAGCGTCAGGAGCGCATCGAAACCACCTTGACCCAGGTGCTGGAAGGCAAGATCCGACCGAGCATTCTGCTGGCCAATCCGCCGCCGAACCGGTTGCGTCGTCAGCCGTTCGAAATCTCCTTCTCTCTGGAGGTGGACGACTCGCTGGACACCTTCACGGTGATCGAGATCACCTCTCTCGACCGACCCGGATTGCTGTTCGCCATCACGCGGGTTTTGCAGAATCAGGGGGTACAGATTCGCGCCGCCAAGATTGCCACCTACGGAGAACGGGTGGTGGATGTCTTCTATCTGCGGGACATGTTCGGGCTGAAACTCGATCCCCGCAAGCTCCATACGGTTTCCGGCCTGTTGCAGCAGGCGGTGGACAAACTGGAGTGAACCACAATCCGACGCCTCCAGGGGGGAAGGATCCGGCACATTTTCGGACAAGCCCGCGATCATCCCCCCTGTATCCGGAGGCAATCCTGGCGTAAACTGTCCTTTGACCGATCAATTTCATCTTCTTTTCATATTGCAATCGAGGAAACCCCACCGTGTCTGACTGGCATCCCCACTCCTGGAAACAATTTCCGGCACTCCAGCAACCCGATTGGCCCGACGCCAAACTCCTGGAAGAGACCTGTGGCAGTCTCTCCCGTTATCCTCCGCTGGTGTTTGCCGGTGAAGTGCGGGCATTGAAGGCCCATCTGGCCAAGGTATCCCGTGGCGACGCCTTTTTGCTGCAAGGCGGCGATTGCGCCGAATCTTTCAACGATTTCACCGCCAACTCCATCCGAGACAAGCTCAAGGTATTGTTGCAGATGGCGGTCATTCTCACCCATGGCATTTCCAAGCCGGTGATCAAGGTGGGTCGCATCGCCGGGCAGTACGCCAAGCCGCGC
>JADGBU010000016.1:20219-29582 GCA_015231295.1 Magnetococcales bacterium
CTACGACTGTTCGGCGCACATGATCTGGATCGGCGAACGGACCCGGCAACCCGATGGGGCCCATGTGGAATTTCTGCGTGGGGTCAAGAATCCCCTGGGGGTCAAGATCGGACCCAAGGCCTCGATCGATGAGTTGCTGCAGTTATGCGACCGGCTCAATCCGCTCAACGAGCCTGGCCGTCTGACTTTCATCGGGCGTTTTGGTCACGATCAGATCTCCAAGGCTCTGCCCCCCCTGCTGCAGGCCATTCAGCGGGAAGGCAGAGTCATCAACTGGAGTTGCGATCCGATGCACGGCAACACCTACACCGCGCCGACCGGGCTCAAGACCCGCGCCCTGGATCACATTCTGAGTGAACTGCAACAATTCTTCGCCATTCTGCAGGCCGAGAAGGTCTGGCCGGGCGGAGTTCACTTCGAGTTGACCGGCGACAACGTGACCGAATGTGTCGGCGGTTCCCACGACATTCGGGAAGAGCAGTTGGCGGAACGCTATGAAACCACCTGCGATCCACGGCTCAACGCCGCGCAAAGTCTGGATGTCGCCTTTCTGGTTGCCGAAGCGATGCGGTCGTTTCAGCAAAAATGAACCCGACCCATCCGGAAAGCAGAATCCGGGCGGGATGCAGACATTTTCCCCCCTTGGGGAAGAGCGGGCCGGCCAACTGGCTGGATTGGAAATTCATGCTTCGTCTCCGGTGATCGGGGTTTCGTAGCGGGTCCAGCCATTCTGGCACACCAGCCCCTTGACGCCCCATCCGAGACCGAAGGAGCAGCCCCGTGCAGCGGTTTCCGGCATGTTCGCATGCCGGACCGTCTCACGGACAAAACCCCTGACGATCAGACCATTGCCAAAAGATCCCTTGCGGGCACGATGCATTTCAACAGTTGTCATGACAGTTCTCCTCATTCACTCATAGCATCCATTGGCTTACCAGATCTCGATAACCAGCAAGGTCGAAAGAATCAGACTCGTCGCGGCCAATCCCCAGAAGAGCACCATGGAGAGATCCTGATCCAATCCACTTTCGGGCCGTCGGTCGGAACGGATGGGATCGGGATTTTCCATGCGTCAATATTCCTTGATTGGGCGGTACCGGACTGAGCGGCACGATGGTCCGGAGTGGCCGTTGGCTGGTCCCCTGATTGGATGCAAACCCGTTGCCAACATGCATTAACCATGCACCCAGACTTGTAATAATTTTACAAGTTCCATTCAATCAATCAGATAGGAGAGCGGATCCCGCCCCTGCCATCCACCCGGCGATTCCGACACGTCGGGATCGTGACACCCTGCCCGTGACGCCGACTTGACACCTTGAGAGTCCAAGCAAGACACTAATGATATAAGTAATTCAAGTCGGCACGAGTAACACGTTCAGACTGCCGAACCGGGTTCCGGGATCTCCCCGCAGCGACCTTCGGCGGAGTCCCCGGAACCCGGTCCAAATCATCACCCCGACCCCATGGGACTCAAGCCAGGAGGGCGATTTCTGGCGACCTGGATTATTTACCTTCGGCAGGCGTCCGACGGATCACACCCGCTTCGACCAGTTTGTCGATCACCTGACGGCTCATGCCAAAGGCCCGCAGAAAGCCATCCACGGGCATGATGAGGCGGGATTTGGTTTCCAGTTTGGGATTGCTCTGATCCGGGTTGGTCGGATCCAGGGAGGACAACTCGATCCGCACAATGTTGCCGGTGACAACGATATTTCCAAATGTGTCGCAATAGGTTTCCGGAATACTCATGAATCGTGTCTCCATTTCAAACCAATCTTGAAGAGGCTGGTCTGTCTGACCAGAAAGAATCCCACGACCAGAAACGGACGTGACTTGAGATACCGGAATGATCTTTGACCAATCCCATAGAAATGTCAAGAAACGGAACAAGAGCACACAAGAGCCATCGACACGCTCTCAACAAAAACAGCGCATCAAAAACGACCTTCCACAACGCAACGAGTCCATCGCGACGATTCGGGACAATCCGGTTCAATCAGGGCAACTCGCAGCCCTGCTCCTCCAGATAGCGACACAACTCCCGATCCACTTCGGCGATATGGTGTTCGAGCCAGGTACGCAACAACACCGCCACCGTGCCCCCGATTTCACGTTTTTCGTCCTGGCTGCTCGCCTGTTCAAAACTTTCGTGCAGTGCCGTCACTCTCTGAACCAAGGCGCGATGCTCACGCAGATGGTTCTCGATGCCCGGAAATCCGATACGCTGCATGAAAGACTCTTCATGCTGGAAATGGGTTCTGGCATACCCTTTCAAGGAGAGAAAAATCGCTTCCAGATCGTAGCTGTCCTCTCCCTGCTGTTGGGCGTACACCATCTCGTTGGCCAGCGCGAAAATCAATTCGTGCTGGGTATCGATGGAGGGGCACCCGAGGAGATATTTCTCCGGCATGTGCATGCGATTATCCAACATGGGCTCCTTGTCGATCAAAGGGCCATGAATCCTCTTCGGTGGAGGATTCATGGCCCGACCTCAACAGACGATTCAGCCGATGATGGCGTTCAAGGTCTGGCTTGGGCGTTGCGCCTTGGCCACCTTGGCCGGATCGGTGTGATAATAACCACCCAGGTCAACCGGAGAACCTTGACCGATTTTCAACTCCTCCAGAATCTGGGCATCCTTGCTTTCCATCTGCTCGGCCATGGCGGTGAAATGACGCTTGAGATCAGCATCCTCGTCCTGGTCGGCAAGTGCGCGCGCCCAGTTCTTGGCGATGTAGTAATGGCTGCCTCGGTTGTCATTCTCGCCCACGGCGCGACCTGGAGACATATTATTGTCCAAAAGCTTGCCGATGGCCAGATCCAAGGTCTTGGCGAGCACGGCGGCCTTGGGATTGTTGCGGGTCTGCGCCAGATGTTCCAGGGAGGCTCCAAACGCGGAGAACTCACCGAGGGAGTCCCAACGCAGATGCCCCTCTTCCACGAACTGCTGCACATGCTTGGGCGCGGAGCCACCGGCACCGGTTTCGAACAATCCGCCGCCCTGCATCAGAGGGACGATGGAAAGCATCTTGGCACTGGTGCCCAGTTCCATGATCGGGAACAGGTCCGTGAGATAGTCACGCAACACGTTGCCGGTGACGGAAATGGTATCGAGGCCATCCTTCATGCGTTGCAGGGAGTGGGTGGCGGCCTCGACCGGCGGCAGGATCCGTATATCCAGACCGTTGGTATCGTGATTCTTCAGATAACGCTCGACCTTGGAGATCAACTGGGCATCGTGGGGACGGGCCTGATCGAGCCAGAAAACCGCCGGGGTGGCCGACAGACGGGCGCGATTGACCGCCAGTTTCACCCAGTCCTGAATGGCCGCATCGGTGGCCTGACACATGCGCCAGATGTCACCCGTTTCGACGGCATGTTCCATCAAGGTGGATCCAGCGGCATCGATCACCCGGATCATGCCATTGCCCGGCGCCTTGAAGGTGGTGTTGTGGGAGCCATACTCTTCCGCCTTTTGGGCCATCAGACCCACATTGGGCACGCTGCCCATGGTGGCAGGATTGAAGGCTCCGTTTTTCTTGCAGAAATTGATCGTGGCATCATAGACTCCGGAATAGCAGCGATCCGGAATCACCGCCTTGGTGTCATTGGCCTTGCCGTCCGGGCCCCAACCCTTGCCGCCATTGCGGATCATGGCGGGCATGGAGGCGTCGATGATGATATCGCTCGGCACATGCAGATTGGTGATACCCTTGTCGGAATCCACCATATAGAGGGTCGGACCCTTGGCGATACAAGCCTGGATGTCGGCTTCGACCTCCTGACGTTTGGCTTCGGGCAGAGAAGCGATCTTGGCCACCACATCGCCGAAACCGTTGTTGGGATCCACACCCAATTCCGCGAACAGAGCGGCGTGCTTGTCGAACAGATCCTTGAAGAAGACCGTCACCGCATGACCGAAAATGATCGGGTCGGAGACCTTCATCATGGTGGCCTTCATATGCAGCGAGAACAGCACGCCCTGCTTTTTGGCATCTTCGATCTGCTCGGCCAGGAAGCTCCGCAGAGCCCGGACGCTGATGAAGGTGCCATCGATGACATCGGAGAGTTTCAGCGGCACTTTATCTTTCAGCACCTTGACCGCGCCATCGGTTCCGACGAACTCGATGCGGGCATTGCCCACCGAACCCGCGCCAACCGTCAGCGATTTTTCGTTGGCGAAGAAATCGCCATGGGTCATGGAGGCGACATGAGTTTTGGAATCCGGGCTCCAGGCTCCCATCTTGTGGGGATTCTTTTTGGCGAAGGCCTTGACGGAGAGCGGCGCGCGGCGATCGGAATTCCCTTCTCTCAGGACCGGGTTGACGGCACTGCCCTTGATCTTGTCGAAGCGGGCGCGGGCTTCGCGCTCTTCATCGGTTTTCGGGTCATCGGGAAAATCGGGAATGGCGTAGCCCTGGGATTGCAACTCCTTGATGGCCGCCTTCAGCTGAGGCAGCGAGGCACTGACGTTGGGGAGCTTGATGACATTGGCTTCCGGAGTCTTGACCAGTTCCCCCAATTCGGCCAGATCATCGGCTTGCCTTTGGGCCGGAGTCAATTTTTCCGGGAAATTGGCGATGATGCGACCGGCCAGGGAGATGTCCTTGGTCCCGATGGTGATGCCCGCCACGCGGGTGAAGGATTGGAGGATGGGCAGAAAAGAGCCGCTTGCAAGCTCTGGCGCCTCATCGACCTTGGTGTAGAGGATATCCGGTTGTGACATCGTTCTTGAGCTCCTGAAGGTAGAGTGTTGCGAATGAACTGACAACTCAGCCAACAAGCACCGGCGCGACGAGCCAAACGTTTTGTTGGGCCGAGATGTCAAGCGTAGCCACCAGAGGCACCCCCCGCCCTGATGGAAGCTTTAGCCGGAGGTCGGCCAGTTGCAAGGAACGCAAAGGCCGACCTCCGATTGGAAGGAAACAGAAATCAGACGATGAGAGAGACAATCAGCAAGGCCACGATGTTGGTGATTTTGATCATGGGATTGACCGCCGGGCCAGCCGTATCTTGTAGGGGTCGCCCACCGTGTCACCGGTGACCGCCGCCTTGTGGGCTTCGGAACCCTTGCCACCGAAATTACCCATTTCGATGTACTTTTTGGCATTGTCCCAGGCACCGCCACCGGTGGTCATGGAGATGGCCACGAAGATACCGGTGATGATCGTACCCATGAGCACACCACCCAGGGCCTGCGGCCCAAGAGCGAAACCAACCAGCACCGGCACCAGAACCGGCAGCAGGGAGGGAACGATCATTTCGGCGATGGCGGCTTTGGTCAGCATGTCCACGGCTTTGGAATAGTCCGGCTTGCCGGTGCCTTCCATGATGCCGGGGATTTCGCGGAACTGACGGCGCACTTCGATCACGACGCTGCCCGCTGCGCGACCCACGGCTTCCATACCCATGGCGGCGAAGAGGTAGGGCATCAGACCGCCGAGGAACAGACCGACGATGACCATGTGATCGGACAGGTTGAAGGTCATGCCATGAACGAATTTTTCCAGTTCATGGGTGTAATCGGCGAAGAGCACCAGGGCGGCCAGACCGGCGGAGCCGATGGCATAGCCTTTGGTGACGGCCTTGGTGGTGTTGCCGACCGCATCCAGAGGATCGGTGATGTCACGAATTTCGGAGGGCAGATTGGCCATTTCGGCGATGCCACCGGCGTTGTCCGTGATGGGACCATACGCATCCAGGGCCACGATGATACCGGTCATGGAGAGCATGGAGGTGGCGGCCACGGCGATGCCGTAGAGACCGGCCAGTTCGTGAGCGGCGAGGATGCTGGCACACACCGCGACAACCGGAGCGGCGGTGGATTTCATGGAGACGCCCAGACCGGCGATGACATTGGTGCCGTGGCCGGTTTCGGAGGCCTTGGCGATGTCGCGGACGGGTTGGAACTCGGTGGCGGTGTAATATTCGGTGATCATCACCATGGCAGCCGTCAGGACCAGACCGATCAACGCGGCTCCATAGATGGCACCGACGCTGTAGTGGCCATTGCCCGACATGATCCATTTGGTGACCGGCAGATAGATGACCGCCGCGATGGCACCGGAGACGATCAGACCACGATACAGAGCGGTCATGATCTTTCTGCCCGGCAGATACTTGACGAAATAGACGCCGATGATGGAAGCGATGATGGAGACCCCACCCAGCACCAGGGGATAGACCAGGGCATTGCCGAAGCTGGGCAGCATCAACGCGCCGAGCAGCATGGTGGCGACGACGGTCACGACATAGGTTTCGAACAGGTCGGCGGCCATACCGGCGCAGTCACCGACGTTGTCGCCCACGTTGTCGGCGATCACGGCGGGGTTGCGCGGGTCATCCTCGGGGATGCCGGCTTCCACCTTGCCCACCAGATCGGCACCCACATCGGCGCCCTTGGTGAAGATACCACCACCCAGACGGGCGAAGATGGAGATCAGCGAGCCACCGAAGGCCACGCCCACCAGCGGCTTGAGCAGCTGAGACATATTGCCGCCGCCCGCCATTTTGATGAGGATCAGGAAGAAGATCGCCACGCCCAGCAGGCCCAGACCCACCACCAGCATACCGGTGATGGCGCCACCACGGAAAGCCACCTGCAACGCCGCGTCCAGGCCATTCTTGGCCGCTTCGGCGGTGCGCACATTGGCTTTGACCGAGATGCCCATGCCGATGAAGCCCGACGCTCCGGAGAGCACCGCGCCCACGGCAAAGCCCAGGGCCGTGCTCAGGTCCAGAAACATGGCCATGAGCATGAACAAGACACCGCCCACATAACCGATCGTGGTGTATTGACGACGCATGTAAGCACGCGCGCCTTCTTCAACGGCTCCCGAGATCTCCCGCATCCGATCCGTGCCGGTCGGAAGCCCAAGGATCCACTCCCTGGTCATCCACCCGTACACTACTGCGCCGATTCCGCACAGTATGGAGAAATACAACGCCCCCATCGACATATCCATAGATTCAAACCCCTTACCCAGATGAATGGTTTTCATTCCCGCCAACGCGGGCTGCCAGAAGTTTCTATCCGTCCATTCCCTTGCGAACCCAACCGAAAGAGAACACCGGAACGATTCTTGCTAGAATTCTTGCCAGATTAACCGACAATGCCACACAGGGCGTCAAAAACCACGTCCATATCCTGCATGCCATCCACGGTTTTGATTTCGCCCTTGCTGCGATAGAAATCGAGAACCGGAGCGGTTTGGCCATGATAGACCGTCAGACGATTGCGGACCGTCTCTTCGTTATCATCGGCGCGCATGACCAGGGAACCGCCGCACTTGTCGCAGACATTTTCCTGGGCGGGCCGTTTGTGTTCGATGTGATACCCTTCGCCGCACTTGCCGCAGGTGCGGCGACCGGTGATGCGGGAGACCAAGGCATCGTCGGCGGCGGTAATGTCGATCACCTGATCGATCTTGAGACCCCGTTCGATCAACATGGCGTCCAGGGCCTGGGCCTGACCGACCGTGCGGGGGAATCCATCGAGGATGAAGCCTTTGGCGCAATCCGGCTCACCGATGCGGTCTCCGATGATGCCGACCACGATTTCATCCGTCACCAATCCACCACTTTCCATGGCGGCCTTGGCCTGCAGTCCGACCGGGGTTCCGGCCTTGACCGCAGCCCGCAACATATCTCCGGTGGAGAGTTGCGGAATGGCATATCTTTCGGCGATACGACGAGCCTGGGTGCCCTTTCCGGCACCGGGCGGCCCCATAAAAATCAGGTTCATGCGTGACTCCTTGGCAATAGTAATGACGGTTTCAAATGCGATCAACGCAATGGGAGAGCCTATATGCGAATCGATCCCATGATTAAGCTCAAGAAATAGTCAATGTTAAACCATTTGCACGCGCTTGTCATAGACCAAAACGCACGCGACCCAAAAAATTTCAGACCGGCTTCCCGGTTTCCGCTTCCCGACTGTGACGGCTCAACCGGGCCAGCATCTCCCCATCCACCTCCGCCGGGACCGGTTTGATACCCGCCATCCAATCCAGCAGATCGGCATCCGAGCAATCAAGCAGCGACTCCAACCGCCGACACTGCCCCTCGTCGAGGGTCGCCAACTCCTGAAGCAGAAAGCGATGGAAAACGCGCTCCATCTCCGCCATGGAACGACGACTGGCCCGATAGACCAAACGACGCTGCGCGCCGGATTGAGGAACGAAAAGCTCGGAATCCGGCATGGTTCTCACTCGCCGTCGAAGATCGGCAGATCCCGCACCCAATCCCGTCCGGCGATAGCCTCTCCGCCCCAGGGGGGCTGACCATAATAAAGCGCGTCATCGGTGCAGACATGACGATATTCGGCATGATGCAGATTGGTCTTGCGAAAATCCACGCCGCGCAGATCGCAGGAGATGAAACGGGTCTTTTCCAGAGAGGACTCCCGCAACTGGGCGAAGGAGAGATCGGCTCCGGTGAAATCGGCCTGATCCAGATTGGTTTCCAGAAATTGCGTCTTGATCAGCACCGCGTCCCGAAAATCCACCCCGGACATGACGCCCAAGAAAAAAGAGGCCTCACGGGCGTCGGCACCGACGAACGAACAGCGATCCATCTCGGCCCGCTGAAACAAGGCATGCCCGAGATTGGCCCGATTGAACCGCACTCCGGAAAATTGCGACTCCACCACATGCACGTTGCTCAGATTGCACCCTTCCAGATTGACCTCCACCCATTTCCCACCCGACAAATTCGCGCCCGACAGATCCAGGCCGGAGAGATCCACCCCTTCGACCTGAATGAAGGCCAGATCCGCATCCACAAGGCTGCCATCATGACGCGCAAACGTATCCAAGAAAATCTGTCTATCGGTGAAAAGTTGCATGATCTTTTTGTAGTCCCAATTTAAAGAAACTTTAACAAGATCTTAAAACAGTCTAGCACAGGATACCCAAACCATCCAAGTGGAAATCTGGTGATCCACTTCAGCAAACGTGTAGATCCGGCATTCCCACTCTCCGCCAGGAAAGGGGGAATGCCTTCACCACTTCAACACTCAATCAGGGACGGTACAAATTGATGATCTTGTTACGATCATAATCCTTGTGTCCACCCACCTGGGTCACGATGGCGGCCAGACGCTCATCCAGGGTTTCGCGCTGAACCTTGTACAGCAGACCCATGGGACGATGCCCTTCGGTGTCGCCACGGGCCAATTCGATCGCCGCGCCCAGATCGCTGGGATCGTGATCTTCGGGAATTTCCCGCATCAGATCACGATAATACTGAATCGTATCGATGCGGTTGTAGGTGACGCACTGTGAATAGATATTCACATACGAGAAGCCCTTGTGCTCCATGGCGCCCTTGATCAGATCCGCGCACACCTTGGGCTTGCCC
>JADGBU010000017.1 GCA_015231295.1 Magnetococcales bacterium
TCCAACGTCTCCGCCGCAGGGATGGAATCCACTCTGGGGTGCGCCTCGCATCCATAACGAATTGCTGACACTCAGCTACCAAGTGGCAGCGAGATCAGTCGCAAAGTACATGGTCAAGCCAGCCAAACCGCCTTCTCAAACCTGGAAAACCTTCCTGGAAAATCACGCCAATTACCTGGTTGCCATGGATTTCTTCACTGTTCCGACACTCTTCTTCACGGTGTTCCACGTCCTGATCTTGCTTGACCATGAACGTCGCCGCATCATCCACTTCAATATCACCACCAACCCGACCGCCGCATGGGTCGCTCAACAAAGTCAGGGATGCTTTCCCCTGGGATTCAACTCCACGCTATTTGATCCATGATCAGGATCCGGTTTTTCATGGCAGATGCCAAGAAATCCTGAAGGCCATGGGAATCAAGGAGGTAAAAATTGCGCCAGCATCACCATGGCAAAACGCCTATTGCGAACGAGTGATCGGGTCGATTCGCAGGGAGTGTCTGGATCACATCATCGTGATGAACGAGGAACACCTGCGAAGGACCCTGACCTCATACCTGACTTACTATCACGGAACGCGCACCCATCTTGGATTGGCCAAAGACTGTCCTGAGTCAAGGCCGGTACAGCCAATGGAGACAGGTAATGTCATCGCCATTCCGCATCTCGGTGGACTTCACCACCAATACATGCGGAAAGCTGCCTGATCCGGTTTCGGTTTCGACTTATCAAAGAGCGCATCAAAAGGGTGATGTTCCAATGACGCTTGCCCGCTTCAGGAAAATTTGGGCCGTGGTGTCCGATGGAACTTCAATCTTGTCTTGATTTTCGTGGAAATCCGCCTCAGTGTCCAGAAAAATCCTGCGATCCCTTCGCCAAATGGTCTGGTAATGGGGCCAAAAATGGGTCGGATGGGGTGTTTGATAGGGACACCCGGCTTTGCCGGGGGATACTGAATCATCCCTTACGTGATGTTTGGTTGGCCTTCAGATGTTGATGAAATCGGTACCAGAGCAGAAAAAGCACCATGATCAGATAAACATACGGCTCTCCATTGTCATGGGTGGCCGCGAAGATGAAATGAAAGGCAACGAGAATATTGATCGCGAAGGTCATCCGATGCAGTTGTCTCCATCGTTGGATGCCCAATTTCCGTATGGCGTTGTTGGTGGATGTCACGGCCAGGACGATCAACATGGCATAGGCGGCAAGACCAAGCAGGGTGAACTCTCTTTTGTAGACATCTGCCACGATGTCGTTCCATTTCAGATTCCACTCCAGCCAGACGAAGGTCACGACATGCAAGGTCGCGTAGAAAAAAGCATACAAACCGATCATTCTGCGATATTGACCGAATTGCTTGATGCCGGTCAACTCGCTGATGGGACGCAGGGAGAGAGAAATCAGCAGAAAATTGAACGCCCAGTCCCCGAGATAGCGGTTGATGAATCCCACAGGCATCTGCCCCACGGAACTGCCCGGCACATAACCACTGAGCAAAACCCGTCCCAGGAGCCACAGGATCGGCAATGTGGAAAGCATCCAGATGAGCGGTTTGAGATCCAGTCGGTTGCGTCCTTTGGCGAGCAGGATGTGTTGAGCATTTTCGGTCATGTTGCCGTGAATCAGCCAGGCGGCGTAGATCATGAGCAGAAAATTTCCCGTTCCGATCAATACGAACGGTGATCGTGGTCCCACGGCGTCGAAGAAATATCCGCCGCTTTGCACCAGGACAATCACGCCGAGACTGCCTACCAGAGCGAAAACCCCCTGAACGGCACTCAACAACGGTGCGGAGAAGAGTTCGAGGGTCAAGATTTTGGGTGCGGTCAGACTGCCAGCCGATCCAAATCCGATAATGGCCAATGGTACGCAGATGGACCAATCGAAGGGGTTGACCACCAAACTCATCAACATGAAACCAATGCCGGAAATGCACAGGCTCGCTCCGATGGCGGTGACTCGACTGTGCGCCTCCATGAACTGTTTCCAGATGGGAATGGAAATCAACAGGACCATCCCAACCAGACCGATCAGGGCGGCGGCATGGGCCGTGGCGTAGACACGGCTGACCCCGACCAGATCTGCAATCGAAATATGCCACATGGATAGAAACAGGCTGAGCACAATCATGTCGGCCCGGACAAAAAAGGTGGCGGCCAGACTCAATTGCATGCGCGGGTCGCGCGCGATCAATTTAAGTGCGTCGTCACTGTCGGAGGGTTGGACGGTCCACTCCTGTTGGTACGGGATCAACTTCTGTTTGATGATCCAGGTACCTGCGATCGAGATCAGGGCCATCATGACCATGACCGAATAGACGGTTCCGGCATCGTGCGGAATCTGCATGAGAATGGCAAAAATGATCGATCCTCCGAGCACCAACATGATGATCGTGTTGATCATCATTTGAGAGGAGCGTTCCGCGACCAAAGATCTTCCGATCAACGTGGAGATTTCCAGTTGTGCCGTGTTGGTGCCCAGAGAAATCAGAATGCGCATGAGATAATAAAAAACCAAACCGCTCAATCCCAGAGCGTTATCGGTTTCATGGCTCAAGGGGGCCAGGCTGGCACCGATGCCGGCCAGGAGGAATCCGAGAAACAACAACATCCCATTGCTGATTTTCTTTTGAATGAATTCAATGTATCCAATCATCAAGAGACTGACGATCTCGGTGACGACCACCAGATGAGAGTTGATCACGCCGCTCTCTTCATAAGGAATGCGCAAAGCGTCATCCAGATAGAGAGGTTGCAGACCAACCGCCAATGCGATGATCAGCGTGCTGAGACTCGACAGCAGATAAAGCGTATTCTTGCCATCCGTCCGATTGTTGGCGTGAATCGTCGATTCATGGGGAGGGGTCATTCTTCGTCCTGATCCTTCAAGCCGTTGCCTGTCCAGGCACTGCGCAGATGTTTGTCACGCAAGATGCAAGACTGCCCATTGACTGAAAAACTCTTGGCGTAACGCAGTGCCGTTTGTTTGCTGCCCGTCTCTTTGTAGGCCGTTCCCTTGACAAACAAACCGATGCCGATGCGACAGCCTTGCTTGTTGAGATACCAATCGGGAGCCAGGTTGATCCAGGTCGCAGCATTGATGCCGTCATGCACCAGGATGTGCGTGTTGATGCGGCCAGATTGGACCGAGTTTTCGACAATCCGCACGATTTTGCCTTGGAAACGTGTGGGAATGAAGCGTTCGTGCCATTCCGGATCAATCGCGGCGGCGGCAGGGGTCCGGGGTGGTGCCGGAGCGAGAGTAATCGCCACGTTCATGCTGATGGGTGCCTCCCGAGCAACGGCGGGAGTGGCTGTGGTATTTTCCGGAGCCGTCATGGCCGGAGGCGAGAGATTCACGGGAGCGGAGACGACCGGAGTCGGTGGGGCGTTGTTTGGCAGAATGAGATGACAATTGGCGCAAGGCATTTGATCCCGCCCATCCCGGTGCGAGGCGACAGCGGGAGTGCCATCCACAAGAGGCGGAGTGGAAGCGACACCACTGTTCGGATTGCTGGCGATGATTTCATGACAACTGGAACAGGTCATCCGTTCACGACCATCCAGATGGGGCGCCGACATGCCAGCCGCGATGGGCGGAGCCTTGTTGTAAACGTGATCCTCCCAGGGATCTTCCGCAAAAACGGATAGAAAAAAAAGTACCAGACTGAAGGCAATGCTGATGGCCATGAACCATTGCAGTTGTTTCATTGCCAAAAATACCTGGATGAGGTCAGTGTGCCGATTTGACCAGTCTGTCTTTTCCGGTGGAATGGTTTCAATAAAGGGTTGACCTTATATTTCTGAAGATATGATCCGCTGTTTGATGTGGAATGTCAAGCGGTTTCATATTGTTACTGGTTTTGGAAAAGGCCTGTGTCCATGGGGCTGTGCAGAATCGTGTCAAACGATTGTGCAGACAGTTTGACGGGAAGATACTGTATGCCTTGCAATTCCATGCTGTGAGCAAAGGCGCGCAGATGATTGAAAGAACCGCGTTGAATGAGTGAGTAGACCTGAATGATATCCGGTTTATCGGTTTCCTTGATGGCATTTTCAAGATCGAGGATGTCCGTCTCCTCGACCAATGCTCCGACCCGCAAGGCATCGATCAGGGATCGTTGTCCCTGTTGCAGCAGTTGTTGATACATTTGCTCCAGATGGGCATCGACAAAGGATCCTGGATCTTTTTGTGTGGCCGGATCAGATAGGCCATAACGCTGGATGAGTTGTCCTACGGCATCCATATGGCGTTGTTCTGCACGAGAGATGCTCACAAACATGGACATTCCCCACAAGCGATGCATCTCCTGATAGATGTCCCGAGCCAATTTTTCTTCTTCTCGCATGAATAGAATCGATCTTGCTTCGTTGGGCGTCAGTGGTCCGTTTGAGTATTGCGCCACGACAGGAGTGGCATAACCGCCGGACAATGTTGATGTCGGGCCGTTCTGCCCCTTGTCATGACCGGACGGCACATGGTAAGTCTGATAGAGAGTAACAACAACCATGGTTATTGATAACACAGCCAGTCCACCCAGCAATAACAAAAAATATTTTTTGGACGCAGGTTCGCTGACGGGAAATTCACACGCTTCCATACAATCTTCGTCAGGATGCTTCGGTTTGCTCCGGCACTGCGTCGTGCAGGATGTGCCAGAGCACGAGGATGAATTTTGATTCATGGGAGGACTCCGTATAGGGGTGCGGGTTTTTTTGCATTCATTTCGGTTTTGAACAATCGACACAAAACCCACAAAAAGTATTCGACTCGTTGAACATCCTAGATGGAAGATCACGATCGGAATGGATCTTCCCGCATGCATCCGATTGGGTAGTATCGGTTTGATCGTCGCACGTGTCAAAGAGTTCATGCCGGTTGATCCGTTTTTCGGAATCTTTCGGTGGAAGCGCGTCAGAGAGGATCGGGCAGAAATGGCAATGAAGATAAAAAAAATCAATGCTGGCGTGCTGTGTTTTTTGAATGGATCTCTGGATAAAAAACTTGCAATCTTTGCAGTAGTGCATCTATGATGGATCATTGATCGTTGGTTTGGTGCTGTACAGTTAATTTTTGTCTTCATTTACTCCTTCCTGTGAATATAAAGACAATGAATGAAACTATTGGCTCGCACATAAGTATGGAATACAATCGCCCGATCAAGATCGTCGATGATATTTATTGGGTCGGCTATCACGAAAAGGAGGATCAGATCTCTTGCAATCCCTACCTGATCGTCGATCAGGACGAGGCGATACTCATCGATGGGGGCAGTCGCCCCGATTTCAGCACGGTCATGCGAAAGATTCTGCAAGTCGGCATTGTTCCGAAATCCATCACTCACCTGATTTATCATCACTACGATCCGGACCTGTGCGGCAGCCTGCCCAACCTGGAAGATATGATCGACAATCCGTTGTTGAAGGTTATATCAAAACGGGAAAACAACGGATTCATCCGCCATTATGGTTGCCGATCCGTCTTGCAGTGCATCGATCAGATGGACCGGAAATTGACCTTGAAATCCGGACGGACACTTCGGTTCATTCCCATCCCATATGCGCATTCCGCCGGCAGTTTCATGACCCTGGATGAAAAAACCGGCATCCTCTTCTCCAGTGATCTGTTCGGCAGCACAACCTACCAGGCCGAATGGACCCTGTTTCTTGATATCAAACGTGCCTGCCATGCCTGTTTGCAGCCTTTGCCGGTGGGCCGAACGGAGCAGGAGATTCTGATTCGGCATACGTGTCCCCTCTGTGGAATCCGGAAATTTCAACGACAGGTCATGCCATCCAATGCCGCTCTGCGTCTTGCCCTTCAGATCACCCGAGCGAACAATCCCGTCATGATCGCCCCTCAACATGGCTCCGTTTTATGCGGTAAGGAAGAGATGGATCAGGTTATCCAGGCATTGGATTCCATGGAAGATGTGGGGATCGACGGCATTCTTGGGGAGATGAAACGTGCGGGATCTGCATTCCCTGTTGGTTGAGTGCGCCAACCAGTCGAACCCCCTGATCGATCGATTGCTGGTGCTGGTTCTGGAACAACAGGCCGAACTGGCAGAAAAACGCATCAGTGACAACCTGATGACGGAATTGATTCGACAACTCGTTGAATCGGAGCGACAACTGAATGATCACAAAGAGCATCTCATTCAAGCAAAAGAGATCTTGGAAATACAAAACCGGAAATTGATCGAATCGGATCAATTGAAACAGGATGTGGAATTAATTACCCGACACGATATGAAATCCCCCCTGAATGGGTTGATCGGGTATTCGGATATCCTTCTGGAAGAAGCGATTCTCGATGCGGATCAGAAAGCGCATGTGCAAAAAATCCGCAAAGCAGGAGTGACGATTTTGCACATGATCAATCTGTCCTTGGGTTTGTACCGCATGGAACAGGGGGTCTATCAGTTGGAACCTAAAGAGATCGATCTGATTCCTATTATTTATAATATTAATCATGATTTGCAAGTTTTAATTGCCGGCAATCGACTGACACTGAGAGTCACCATGCAGGGCGTTCCCTTGATCAAAGGTGGCCTGTTCCGGGTGAGGGGAGAGGAGGTTCTCTGCTATTCCATGCTGGCCAACTTGATCAAGAACGCCCTGGAGGCATCTCCTGAAAAGGGCATCGTGACCGTTGACCTGTCGAAAGAAGCGGGAACCGCCATCATCACCATTCATAATTCAGGGGCGGTTCCAGAAAAGATCCGGGACTCCTTTTTCGAAAAATACAGCTCCTTCGGCAAGTTGTCCGGGACAGGACTGGGCACCTATTCCGCCAAATTGATCTCCGAAGCCCAAGGGGGTAGCATCCGGATGATCACCTCGGAAGAGCACGGAACCCAAATTATCGTACACATGCCCGCCGTCGAATCCGTCGAATCACCAACCCTGTCGGACCCCGTGTCTGTTGGACTGCCCGCTACACTCAAGCACACGGTGGACATGGATTCCCTGTCCCAGACAGAGCCTCCCAGACATATGGAGGTGTTGCAATTGGCATTGAAAAACAGGCATCTGGAACAAGCAATGAAGGCAATCATTGGGTTGCGATCCAGTGCCTCCGAGGTTGGATCCGCACGGATTTCCAGTCAAATGTTGCGACTCCAGGGGAAAATTGAAATGGAGGAGTGGGACGACGCTCAAACCGCCTGTGAAAAGCTTGTCACCCTCCTGAAAAACGTAACAGCGATCAAATGAAGATCATTACCATGTCTTGTTATTTTATCAACATCTCTATGGTGACATATCAAAAATGACAGAATTAATAATTCCGTGCATGGGAACTCGAATCGATTTCAACAACAATCTACGCCTGGGGGTGGATCCTATTGATAATCAACACGAGCAGTTGTTCAGATTGGCTATTGGCATTGGAATACATTTAAATAATGATTTGAAAGATTGCAGGTCCGAGATCGAATCCAGCGTTCTTGAGTTGGAATCGTATATCAGCGAGCATTTTGGCTTTGAAGAAGCCATCATGAAAAAAAATGGAAATCCCAATCTGGCCAGCCACATCATGGCCCATCAACGACTGACAACCTCCTGCGCCCATCTGCGCAAGAAGATTTTTGATCCATCGAATCAGGCACCAAGTGAACAGGCATTCGAATTGTTTGAAGTCCTGAAGAATTGGCTGTGCGATCATATTATGAAAATAGATCGCATAGCGTCTTCATACATGCGCCAAAAACCGGATGGGATCAAACCCCGTTCTCCACGCATTTCTTTGGAAGGGCGTGTCTTGGTAGAATTCTCCAACAAAAGAGGAATTACGGGTTGTCTTCGCAATATTGGGTTTAATAGTCTTTTTCTGGAACTGCCTCCTCCTGCACCCGAGTGGATTGTTGATTCGGACGAAGGGTTGATCCATTTGATTCCTTTTGCTGACAAAAAACCGATCCCCTGCCAGGTAATTCGTGTGGAACCCGAAAAAGGCATTGCCTTAATATTGAAAGATAAATTGGATATGCCGTTTATTACGGCTTTGGTGCGTATGGAACACAGGCAGTCATAATTTAAAAGGATGCAGGGCGGGGAGGTGAAAAGAGTATGGATGCGAAGGTGACGGATTTGATGGGGTACGACAAAGGGAGAAGGTGGATCGGTCTAACCGGGCTGATAAGCGCTCAATGAAGCAGCTTTGCGACCCGGTCAGACCATGTGACGACAGGCTTCCGAGAGAAACAAAACATTTTCACGGTAAGGTCACGATCAATGACCCAACAGATTGATCGGGTTGGTCACCTCGCCCGATTGCAGAAGTGCCATTTCGATGCGCGTCAGTAGATACAGAACTTCCCGTCCGAGCAGCACGACATCCTGATAGGCCTCTTCGGATTTACGGAAACTTTTACGTCGCAACAGACGGATGGTCTCTTCGGCACGCTGATGGAACAGTTGGTGTTTCTCATCCAATTCACGGATGCTTGCCTCGTATTGCCTGTTCAAACTGCCGACCTCGCGAATCCAAATGCCGACAAAACAGGCTTCCGCCGGTTCCAGTATCGCATCCCGACCCCAATGCTGAAATGCCTTCAGCAGTTGTCGTGACCAACGCAAATGCATCAGACGGGCCTGACTCACCTCCAAAACCCCACGGTTCCCGGAATCCCCGAAATCAGGAATATGGATGTTGAACAGACGATGGATCATCGTCTTGAACGGATGGGCCGAAAAATCTTCCAGAGGCTTGTGCTCCAGATAATCGAGTTCGGCTTCGGTGATCAAATAAACGATATCCCGGCTGAGTGAACGCACCAACTGCATCTCTTTCTCGACGTTCTCCGGGGTGCTGGAAGAGACCAAAGACAATAGATGCAAAGCGGAGCGATGAAATTTTTCATGGACATCCACCAATTGTCGGATCGGAGACAGATGATACAACTCACGAATCCCTTCTCCATGCAGCCATATGCCCAGTTCGCAATTCTGATGGCTACTCAGATGCACCGTCTTGCGACGATGCTGGACCAACTCTTCCAACTCCGACTCCCACACCACATGTGAAATACGGGTAATTCCAAAATCGATCTGCTTCATGTAGACCTCAGTGGGCTGTTGTTCGCAGGATAGATGACATGGTCAATACCGTCAAATCTCTTAAATGGAGGCCATCGGGCCCCTGTTTGACAACACGACTGACACTCACCGCTTTTTTGCTGACCTTGGAAAATGGTATCCAGAAATCATGCGGGATGACCACTTTCCCGTCGCGATCCATCTCGAATACATAGGCATGACCACGCTCCACCTGCAAAATAAGACGCAATTCCGACATGGAGTCCGGAGTGATCTTGAAGGTTTCGTTTGGACGGATCGCCGTATGCCCCATCATGTCGGCAATCGAAAAGACCAGATTGCCATCCGGATTGCGTTGCACACGCAAACTGCCATGAACGGTATTCTTGGCCGGTTTGAATCGCACATACGCCTCCCGGGTCAGACGAACGGTCGGCGAGTCATAACGGGAATATCGAGTCGTCCACAACTGGGGATCCTCTCCCTTGTCCGACTGAGCGGAATCTGAAACCGAGGGCGATCGATTGCTCTCTTCCGTCGTTTTGGCCTCTTTGTTTTGAATCGGATTGTTTTGCTCCGACATCAGAGGACGGGAAGTGTCACTTTTGCGGCTCCCGTCGGACGTGGAAGGAGATGCGGCGGCGGCAGGGGTCGCATCCGAAGGCGCAGCGATTGCCGCAGAAGTGGCGGGAGGAACGGTGGATGGCGTCGTCAGCGCACTGCCAGAGGGCGCGTTGATGGATGCAGGTTTGGGTGATGCCGGTTCGGCAGGCTTGATCTCCTGCGGGAGAGGCATGGTGGTCAACGATTTCTGGGTAGACGGTGGCTCCCTGGACGGTACGGAGGTTGCTTTGGCCTCACTCTTCTCACCGAGGGTTGTCGGAGCCATCGAAGAGAGCATCGTCATCTGACCCGGTAGCGACAAAACACCGACCAACTGGGCCGCCGCAACCAGCAAACCGGCGGCGGTCGCTCCTCCGAAAATCCAGCGTCGCCGTCGCATCTTGCGGTGGCTTTCGGCAGCCAGTTCGGCAGCCGCGGCATCCTGACTCCGCTGCTTCTCGGCTTGGTAGCGCGCCTGCTGCTCCAGACGCTCCCGTTTTTGCTCCGCTTCATCATTGGACGCCTGCTGGCGTTGCTGCGCCATCAAGGTTTCTTGACGCTGCATCTCCTCCAGGTGTTGCTGGCGCACCTTCAATTCCGACTCACCCAGTTGCGCCTCTTCCAACAAATCCGAGTGTGCGTATTCGTCAAGATCGATCAGGCGAGTCGCATCCTCCACGGCATCCGGTTGGCTTTCTGCCAGGAGCCTCTCTTCGTCCTGCGCTTCTGATTGGAGACGCGTCTTTTCCGCCTCCTTGGCGTGTCGTTCGACCTCGGCGATCACGGCTTGCGACAACGCCTCCGGAATCTCCAGCCGGACAATCCGCTCCTGCGGCAAAAGAATCAGTCCGTGAAGAATCTCTCCAGGCAGAACCGTGCTCAACAGCAGACGTATCATGCCACCGGGAAGATCATCCCGCCACTCGAATTCTCCTGTCAACTCCGGCTTGGAAGCAATCAGGGTGGCCACCACTTCGACCGCTGACTTGATCTGCTCGAACTGATGCCGATTGGCTGTCGGATCACCTTCGAGAGGGATGTGAAGCGAGTAGAAAGCAACACCTTGAGAGATCGCCTTGGCCACCGCCTGAGGATAATCCGCCAGATCGAACTCCGGCGGGTCGGCATGAGCGGCGAGCATGGATTGAATGGCGCGGATCTCCTGGTCAATGGAGTAGGGGGGCGTATGCCCCGGATCCTCCAGCAATTGACCAAGTTTTCGGAGTGTCAGCACGACAACCGATGCGAACTCGGGACGTGCATTCAACAGTTGGGTGCGAAAACGACCCAAAAAGGATTCCAGGGACTGACATAAATGGACGATTTGCGTCAGGGCGTGAAAACGGGCGGAACCCCCGATTCCACGGATCGTGCGCAGCAACCGGTCAAACGTAAAAACTCGTTTTTCGGGTGTTTCCTGGGCCAGGGTGCCAAGATCGTCCAGACAGAGCTTCACCCGGTTAAGGGACTCCTGGACAAACAACCTCAACTGGGAATTGTTCTCTGCGAGCATGACGACCCCCGGAACCAAACGTGCAGGAATGATTTATTCGATTTCAAAGAAATTCTCGAATTTCATCGTATGAAGAAGATTTCTGATGTACGGACTGCAATTGATCATCCGAACCGGTTCGCCCATTTTTTCACGATTATGCTGGTTCATCAGAAGCATGGTGCCGAAGGCAGCCTTTCCGAGGTGAACGGTGTTCTGAAAATCAAGTATGTATCGGGTATTGCGACCACGATAGCGGTACAACTTGGCAAAATCGTTGCGGCAGTTATAGTCGAACATCCGGGCGATGCGAATCTTGATCACGGTGGGTTGACCCAATTCACGGATCGTCTCCACCTGGAACTGGTGCGCATCATCCCCCTGCAAATCGCCACCCTGTAGCGTGATCCCGATACCGGGCACGTTCAACAGCGACAAGGCATCGAGAATCTCCTTGCTGCAATTGAAGATGATGATGTCCTCCTCTTTGCCCTGGTTGTGCGCCTCCAGATGCATGAGCATCGCCACACCCGAAGGGGTCACTCCCGTGACATTCTGGAAGTCGAGCCGATAGCACCAACGCGGTGGACGCTCGCGATAGATCTGGGCAAATTCTTCCCAAAAATCGGCGGACAACTCCCCACGAAACCAGATGGTGCTATCCTCCTCGGTATGCTGCACATATTTCACCCCGCTTCGCGCCGCGATACACAACTTGGAGAATGCGCTTGACTCTTCGAGCGAGACCAGAGAGACTCCCGATTTGGTGACGCGTGCCACCGAGACCCGCTCTTCGATGGTTTGCTGCTCCAGAGTGAACTTCAACACGCCTTTGTGTCCAACCTCGAACGACTGCGGGGTCGGAAAAACCAAGAATACGGCTATTTCATTGATATCAAGAGCATTTCCCGGTACGCCATCCAGTTCCATGGGTTGTCCGCTAAAGACACGATTAAACTTTCTTCTGGTTTGCAGCGTGGACATCATTGGTCAATCCTCCTCGTCGTCCTCGGGAATCAGATTGAATTTACGCAATTTTTCCAGCAATGCCTGCCGGGTGACCGGTTTGGTGAGATAATCCGAACACCCGCCCTTGAAATAGGCCTGCATGGCCTGAAGCGAGGAGTCCATGCCGGTCACCATGATGATCGGAATCTCCTTGTAGCCCTCTTGTCCGTCGGCAATCCGTTTCTCCGTGGAGCGGATGCGTGACAACGCCTTCTGTCCATCCATGACGGGCATGATGATGTCCAACAACACCAAATCATAGGGATCGCCATCCTCCAAATCGGCGGTGAACAGTTCCAGTGCGGCTTTGCCGTCGCTCACCATATCACAGTGCGCGTATTTCTTCAGATAGTCGCGCATCAGTTTGCGATTGTTCAACTCGTCATCGGCGATCAGGATTTTCATGCTACCCCCTCTTGGGTTAGGCGTTGAACCAGGGATTCCACATACTGTTCCAGGTTCGGATACATGATCAAGGCGTCATCCCAGGCATCCATTTCGGCTTGTCCGGTCAGACGGATGGCATGGGAGGCGAGACGGTTGGCCCCGATGTTTCCGGCTATGCTGCGCAGCCAACTCCCTTCCCGGAGCACGCTGCCCAGATCGGATTGCAACAATGATTGATGCAACTGCCGCATGTGATTGGGCACCTCAAGAATGAAATTTTGTTTGAAACGTCGCAACGTTTCCTCGTCCGTATCCACGGAAGTCAGGACAACCTCTTTGACCACCGGTTTGGGAGTCGGCGGTTTTCGGATCTTGGCAAAATCGGCAACCGCCTGAATCAGTTCATGGGTCTGATAGGGCTTCAGGAGAAAACCGTTCATGCCGATTTCGTAGCATTTCTTTTTTTCGTTCATCATCACCATGGCCGAAACCGCGATGATCGGCACCTGAGGATTGCCGATCTCTGCCGGATCTCCGCCGCGAATGCGCCGCGTCGTCTCGAAGCCATCCATGATCGGCATTTGCAAATCCATGAGGATCAGATCGAACCGGGATCCGCCGTGCAACCGGTCGAGAGCCTCGACACCGTTGTTGGCGATCGTGACCCGATGCCCCTGGAGGGTGAGGATATCCTTGGCGAGCTTTTGGTTGGCGACCAGATCCTCAACGAGCAGAATGTGCAAGGGTTGCTCCGCCTTCGGGATCGACCGGGAGGATGCGGCCAGTTCATCCTCTTCGGATTGCGCCGAGTGCGGAGTCAGGAGTCGCGCGATCCTTTTCAGAAGAAGATACTGCCGAACCGGCTTCTTGATGATCACCACCTTCTTCAACACCCCTTCGAGGACAAAATTCTGGGATGTCAGATGGGCCGAGACCATCACGATAATGCGGGATTGATAGTGCATATAGGGGTCGCGTGCCAGACAATCGCACCCCTGGATGACCATCTCATCGACCAACAGCAGATCGAAAGGATCGGCGATTTGCCGTTCCATCTGCTCCAGGAAGGCGTCACGACTGTCGGCGCGCGTCACCAGTGCCCCATGATCACACAACAGACTCTCGACGATTTCCGCACCTGTCGGATGTTCATCGACCAGCAGAATACGCCTGCCCTGCAATTGTGCATGCCTGGCCTTTGCCTCATCATGACGACGTGGCTTCATCCAGGGTTCCAGGGGGCCGTTTTGCCGAGCGATCGCGAAAGGAATCGTGAAGAAAAAATGGCTTCCCTCTCCCTTTCGACTCTCCACCTGCAACGTCCCGCCCATCATTTCGACCAGATGACGGGAAATGGTCAACCCCAAACCTGTCCCGCCGTATTTACGGGCGATCGAACCATCAGCCTGGACAAAACTCTGAAAAATCTTGTTCTGCAACTCCTCGGGGATGCCGATTCCGGTATCGATCACGGAAAAGCGCAGCCAGAGACTCTGCATAGGGTCCGATTCCGGCGGATTGATCGGTTCCACAGTCAGTACGATCTCCCCTGAACTGGTGAACTTGATGGCGTTGTTGATCAGATTGACGATGATCTGCTTCAAACGCACCGGATCCCCTTCCAAGGCATGCGGCAAATTCGATGGAATCCGGTTGTAGAGGCTCAATCCTTTTCGATGCGCCTTGATCGCCAACATCTCGCAGGCCCCTTCAAGCTGCCCCAACAGATCGAAGGCGATGTGTTCCAACTGGAAATGACCGGCTTCGATTTTGGAGAGATCCAGAATCCCGTTGATCAGATCCAACAAAGAGAGTGATGAGGAATGCACAATCTCCAGATTGCCGAGCATCTCCTCGCGAGAAAGCGACGTGCTCAACACCAGATCGGTCATGCCGATGATCGCGTTGAGCGGGCTGCGAATCTCATGGCTCATATTGGCCAGGAATTCACTCTTGGCCCGATTGGCCGCTTCTGCGCGCTCCTGCGACTCCAGCAACGCCTGATCGATGCGCGCCCGAATGATGATGTAGACCAATACCTTGCCAATCGAATCAAATATCGCATTCTCGAAAATACAGGAAATATCGTGTTCCGGTACGATCATCCGCAGCGCGCCGATCAGATGATGATCCGAAGAGTATGGCAGGCAATAATCGACCTTCCCTTTCAGATTGTCTCCCATCACGCTGGTGAGAGAGTCGGTAAAGTTCGGGGAGATCAGGCAGGAGGTACAATCCACCGTGGCATGCGGACACGACCACTGTGGCGGCAGCGCTCCGTCTGGAATGGAGGAGACCAGAGAGAACTGAGCCGAGTGCTGTTCATACAGATACATGCCGATCAAACTGTCCGAACAGTTGTTCAAGGTCTGGTTGATCCGCTCCAGGGAGCGTTGCAATTTTTCTTGCAGGGAGCCGGTTTCCAGTGAAATGTGCAACAAATCGTTGATGGTCTGTTGCATGCGCAGGGAGATTGTGGCATTCCGCTCCGCCTGCCTGACGCGTTCCAGTTCTTTTTGCTCTTTCAAGATGCGTCGTTCCGCCAGAGAGAGACTCTCCGACAAAATGCGATGGGCCTCTTTCTGGCCACTGATGTCGTGCAGGCTGGCCACCAGCAACACCCGATGCTCCATGACGACCGCCGAAAGGGCGAACTCCAGGGCGATGCGATGCTGCAGGAAATCCATCCCGGTGATACTGATCTTCTTGACAAAACGCGGGGACGGATTGACCCGGGAACAAACGATCTGAACAGCTTCAAGAAAAGCGGCGTGACTCTCCGGAGCGAGCCATTGCATGATGTTCTTGCCACGCGTATTCCGGGCACTGGCCCCGAACAGCAGTTCCGCCTGATGGTTGAAGCGGATGATCACGCCGTCTTGATCGAAGATGACCAGCGGATTGACCCCGAATTCGACCAGCGATTCGAAGATCTGCCCTTGGCGAAAATCGTCACGCGCCCCGGCCTGCGGGGAGAGGCTCAAAGCCTGGATCCCGGCATCGAATCGTTCCAAACGTCTGTGGAACAACTCGGGATGCATCGGCAGAAAAAAGAAGTCGTCGGCACCGCACTCGACGGCTTGCCTTTCCAAAGCGGGGTCGGGTTGGTATGAGGTCAGAATCAGAATGGTATTGTCGGTCTGGAGTCTCCTGAACTGTCGGCACAGATCCAACGCGGGAATGGAGACGACGGCCACATCGAGAATCACGATGTTTGATCCCGTCGATCTGGCCAACTCCCGAAACAGTTGCGCCTCCTCGTGTACCGCAACGAAGCGAAACCGAACGCCTGCCATGCTGGTCAGCGAATCCAACGCATCCGGACGCGAGTCCGCCAGGATGACCGTATTGGATTCAGACAGCGGCATTTTCACCGTCTCCCAGGCTCTCGACGGCATGCGACAGCCCGAACGTCACCACATAAGGAACCACATGACGCTCTGCGCCGACGTTGAAGTAAAAAACACCACGACGCGAGGTCTGCTTCCAAACCAGCCGATAGCGCACCATCTGACCGGGTTCGGTGGAAAAATGAATCTTGACCCGGCGAGTGATTTGGGTACCGAACTCGATATGCAGGACTTTCTTGAGTTCCTTTTCCACCAAGCCATCCACGAGACGCAAGATCGAGGATTTGATCTGATTGGATCGCTCTTGACTGCGATCCACGGCAAAGCTGATCTCTGCGGTACGCGTGAATTCATGCTCGCTGGTCAGCACCTTGTTGCCATGCCGATTGTCCAAAGGCACCTCTTCGGTGGCCAGGATGATCGACTCCTCCTGGAGCAACCGTTCGCCGACCAACTCGATCATGGCGGTCGGCACCCGTTCCGGATGCTCGCCACGGGGAGGATCCCCCATTTGATCGCTCAAGATGACCGGCCCGAACTTCTTGCCAAGCAACCCGCCCAATACTGCGGCTACGCCGTAAGGAATCAATTGCAGCATGTCCGTCTCCCTGGTCGTTCATGAACTCCCAATGCCAACCGAACGCAAGTCGTTCAACCTGCCGACACACCCAGACTCTTCAACTGCTCCTGATACTCCATATGTTTCATCAGTTCCGTATGCCGCAGACGATCCATCTGCTGGGCATGCATCAAGTGTGACTGCTGCATATCTTTCAGAAAACTGGGAAAATCTTCGTGCAACTGGGCCATCAGATCATGGGCCTGGACGATGATCTCCAGATTGTTGCGGAACAGACGTCCCACGTTCTGGAACGGCGTCACCACGATCTGCAACGCCTGTTGGGTGCGTTCGAAAGCCGCCTGACACTTTTCCATCTCCGCGCCCACCTGTTCCAGCATTTCGGCGATCTCCCGATCCGTGCCGGTTCGCTGACCGGTCAGAAGCGCGTTCAAATCCTGCAAGGCTTTGTTTTTCATCTCCTCGGCCTGACGACCTTCTTCTTCCAGCATTTCGATCAGGGGTTTCAAATAGATCATCAACCGAGGATCGATGCGCTTTTCCAGTGTTTGCAGAATGGTACTCTGCTGACTCTGGAACTTGTCGAACATCTCCGGCACTTGGGAGAGAACATCGAGTTTATCCACCACCGGAGTCGTCGCGCTCGACGACAGGCTCTCCGATCTCTCCACCAGGCGTTGCAGGGTGGATTTCAGATCGGCCACCTCGTTGCGCACCTCGGAAAGACCTTGACGCACTTCGGTATCGATCCGGCCACCCGTTGGAATCGTACCATCGACTTCGGCCACGCCATCCATGCGACGCATGAAACCGGTGAGGGTTTCGGCGCTGAGTTCGATGCGGTTGAGCTTCTCGTCCAGACTCCTGACATGCACCGCCGTGGAAAGATGCACCTCCACCACTTTTTTCAACAGATCTTCCAACAGGGTGATACGATTTTGCAGACCGGCATCGTCGGAAACAGCACTATGAGGCATAACGATCGCTCCTCTGGGCATTATTTGGTTTGTACATACACCAAAATATCATGACATTTGATGCATCGACCCGATGGTGGATGCGGTCTGGTCGAGTTGGGCATGATCGGCGGCCCCACCTTGTAATAGGTGGAGACCTGTTCCCAGACCTTGGCCACTGGCGTGGCCGGTTGACTGCCTGGCGGCGCCCCGCCACGGATCAGATGACAGTTGGTGCAGGGCCCCCAGGTCGGATGGGGCATGCTCGCTCCGGGATTGATGGTGGGAATACGCTTTACCAGCATGCTCTGCAACGACCCGGAGGAGGGCTTGACCAGTTGCAATACCGGTTCTTTCAAGGAAGGTTGAGTCGGCTTGGGAATCGAACCGAACACCTCGCCCTGAACCTGCCCGGTCGCCTCCACGGAGAGCAGGGGAGGCGTGCGTTTGCCCCAATCGCCCAGGCCCCACACAGCCAGACCGGCAACGACGAGCAGACCGATCACCGCCAGAATCGCCTTGAAGCCCAGTGAATTGAAGGACAAACCACGCATCATGTCACTTTATCGCAATTTGTTGGACCAAAGGGCAAATCCCTCGTCATTGCGCAACTGGCAATCCCGGCCATTGATGCGGATCCGTTTGGCGTAGATCAACGGACGCACCCCCCCTTTTTCGTAGGAGAATCCGACCCCATCCACAACGACATCGTGTGCCAGTTGGCAGCCGAGATACTTCAAGAACCAACCCGGTCCCACCGAAATACGCGTCTCCGTGCCATTGGCGGCAGTCAACCACAGATGCAACTGTCCGTCGCTTTGCGGTTGCTCGGAAATCTGCTGCACCTTGCCGGTGAACGTGACCGTCGGTGCCTGTTGCAACTGCACCAGCGCGGAACCGGTCCCGCCATCGGGCGGAGTACGGGGTGCGGCCACCGGAATCATGCGCAGGGCCTGAGGATCCCCCGGACGCCACATGGCATGACTCCCGACCTGTCCCATTCCAGACGGTTGTGGCACGACTTTGCGCTCCCAGAACCGATCGGGCAACAGCGCAACCACCACGATGAGCAGCACCGCCATCACACCCGCGACCAAGATCCACTCCGCCAATCCCATGGAACGTTTCATCCGGTCACTCCTCAAGCCTCGTTCCGGACATCCGGCGTCAGATAGAATTGCATGCTGCCGATATTATCCACATTGTGACTGAGCTTCTCCGTCAAGGCGGCCAGGATCAAATCGCCCTCGAACACCTTCAGATCCTTGTCCACCCGCAGATCGGCCTCGATGTAAAGCGTTTCTCCCAGACTCCGCGCACGCAGATAGTTGATCCCCTGAATGCGTGGGAATGTGCGAACGATCTTGTAGATTCCCTCCAACTCCTCGACATCCGGCGAGGCGTCCATCAAATTGTCAACCGCCTCGACGATCAACTCGATGCCGATCTTGATCACCAGAAGCGACAGAAGAATCGCAGCCAGAGGATCGGCCACCGGAAAATCCAACACCGTGGCAAAGAACAACCCCACCACCATGCCCACCGACGAGAAGGCATCGGAACGGTTGTCCCAGGCATTGGCCATGATCGCCGGGCTGTTGTTTTCGACCGCCACGCAGCGTTGATAGAGAAACATCAATTCATTGCCGATCGTGGAGACCACCGCCGCGACCAGAGACATGCGATCCGGGGTGGCAAAGGTGTTGTTGATGATGCTCAACAACGCATCCACCAGGATGAAAATCGAACCGACCACCAGAATCAGGCCGACGATTCCCGACGAAATATGCTGAATCTTCCCATAGCCATAGGCGAACTTCTCGTCCGCCGGACGATCGGAGAGACGAAGGCTGAACAGCGTGAAAATGCTCGCCAGCAAATCGGCCATGGAATGAAAGGCATCGGCCATCAACGCCGCGCAGTTGGTCACCAGCGACATGATGATTTTGTAAGTCACCATGAAAACGTTGAACCAGATCGAATACCAGGTCACATAATCACGGCAGCGGATACAGTGCGGATACTTCATGGCGCGTCAGCCTTGCCTCAAAAAAGGGAGCCGGATTCCATCCATCGTTCCCAACCTACTGAGCCGTTTCCGGCTTGATCGACGGCGTGGCCGGATCGGTTTGTGGTCCAATTGCAGCGGCATTCGGATCCAACTTAAGCGGCCCCATTTCAGCATCGGATGGCGCGGCCCCATGCTTGGAATGCTCCTTGCCGTGGGTGAACTCGCCCTCCGGGATCAAGCGCATGAACTTCCTGGAATCGAGATCCATATCCATATTGTCCGGACCACGGGTGGCACTGAAATAGGGATATCTCTGGAACCCGAGAAGTCGCGCCATAATCGACCAGGGAAACGTCGTGATCAGTGTGTTAAAGGACTTGACATCCGTGTTGTACTCATCGCGTCGTTGACTGATGAGATTTTCGATATCCACCAACTTATCCATCAACTGCTGGTATGTCGTCGATGTCTTGATATCCGGATACTGCTCCACCAGTCCAAACAGTCGTGCAATCGCTTCGGTCGCGGTGGCTCCAGAGGGCAGTGACACCCCGGGAATGGCTGGCGGAGCGTTTTGGGCGTCGCCATTGCCATTTCCCACGGTCGGTGCCGAACCCGGAGTCCCTTTGCCCATCATGCCCAGGCGACCGTCCGAAACATAGCGGAACACCTCCTGCTCCAACATGGCGTGGTTCAAGGTGAGATTGACCAGATTGCCAAACAGGTTCGATCGCCGTTGCAGGGCATCGTGGATGTGCCCGCGCGCGGACAATACCTGCTCCTCAGCGGCGATGAACCGATTGAAATTATAAAAGGTCGTCACCACCAGAAAGAGAATCGCCGCAATACTGAATCCCAGAACCAACGATTTGGATTTGATTGGCGGAAAATCAATAACTTGCGTAGCCTCTTCCTCCTGGTAAAGCTGACGCATCAGCTTGCGCATGCGCTGCATGCGCTCGCTGCTGGTCATCTCCAGGCCGACGTCATCCATCTCGTCCATCGTATCGCGTTTATCCGCCATGAAAGGTCACACCCAACCGTTGATCAACTGTCCTGAATCCCTTCCTTGATTTCCGAGGTCTTTTTGAAAAAGACCACAGCCTCGTCATGCTTGCCCTGCTGATCCAACACGAAACCGATCGATTGATACACTTTCATTTCGTTGGGACGAATGGCCAGAGCATTCTGGAAGGCCTCAATGGCGGCATCGTACTCACCCAGATGATCCAGGGCCAACCCAAGCCGGTAATACATGTTGAAATTTTTCGGGGCACTGGCGATTCCGGCCTGCAACACCTCGACGGCCTTTTTGTACTCCTTGGCCTGGATATAGGCCATGCCGAGAATCGAATTCACCCGCGCGCTGTTTGGATCCAATTCGCGCGCTTTTTCCAGAGTCAAAATTCCTTCGCGGGTCTGGTCGGTCTTCAGGTAGCAGTATCCCAGATGGAACAGGGCCTCCAGATCCTTGGGCACATGCCGAATCACCTGTTCCAAAAGAGGCAACGCCTGCCAGTAACGACCGGTTTTGGTATGCTCGACTCCTCTTTCCCGATAGAAGCGGGCACGCATCTCCTCATCCACCGTAAAAACACGATTGAAGGCGTCGATCGCGCTGACGGCCATGCGTTGCACGACCCCCAGACTGGCAAACGAAAGCAGTTTGAACTCATCCAGCATATTGACAGGCGAACGCGTATTGCTCATGGAGGTCGAATCCTTTATTTCAACGGATGAAGGTATGACAAGCCTGACATGGCCCCCGGTCCTTGTGGGGAGAGACCGCATTCGCCCGGATGGGCGGCGGAGGCAGAATGATGCCATCCGGATCCGGGACAATATGTCCCGTCGTGCCGATGGCGTGACACTGGGTACACGGACCTCGATAAGGATGCGGCATGATCTCTCCGGGCAGGATCATCGGAGCGGTCTCCACCTGGGCGAAACCCAGATTGTTCTTGGCCACAAGCATAAACTGCTGCATCTTGCCTTTGCGATAGATCAGCATCGAAGCGGATTTGGCCATCTGAACCCGTCGGGTCTCCATGACCAGATCTTCAAGGCTGCGCACCGGTTTGCCGTTCACGGCCACCAGCACATCTCCGGCCAACAGACCGGCCTCGGCAGCATTCAAGGTAACCTCGTCGATCAACAATCCTTCCAGTTCTATGGGAAGTTTCAATTTTTTCTTCAATTCGATCGACAACGGTAGCGCCTCCAGCCCCTTCCAGTGCCCTTCGGAAAGTTTGGCCTTGGGATTGAGATAGGGCTTGAGACCAGCACCATCCATCCCTTTTCCGATGACGGGCGCGGTGATCGCTGTCGTCTCCGTCGGTACGATGGTCGCAGGCACGGCGGCAAACGGTTGATTGTTGGCCGGTGTCGATTGTGGCGTGCGTGCCACGGGTGCTACGGGTGTCGCAATCGTCGGAACTCTGGTGTCGGTGGCTCCCGCCCCTTCCTTGGACTTCGGATCGGCAAACAGAGCGATGATGGCCAGAGCGATCACCATGATGAAACCGACCGTTACCAAAGAGGCCGAATCCAGCTTCAGCTTCATGACATAAACATCCTTATCGCAATGATAAACATGAGCACAGCGTAGATCCAGCGCAATACATTCAAGGAGATGACCGATGTCAACCACGCACCGACCATGCCACCCACAAAAGCACCGGGCGTCAGGATCAAAGCCATCACGACCGGAGTATGCAACTCGAACGAACCGGTATTCACCCCATGCCACAAGGCCACAATGGAACCGACGATCGAGGCGAAAAAGACCAGCGTGGCACTGTTGGCAATGGCGTTACGCAGTGGCATACGTGCGATATAACGCTGCAGAGGCACCTCAATCACACCGCCGGTAATGCCAAGAATACCGCTGATGATACCCATCGGAAGCCCGAGCATGCCATGTCTGGTCCTGGCATGCTGCAACTGCGGCGGCGGAACATCGTCATCCACCCGACTTCCGAAATATTTCTGCAACCAGATCAGCCAGACAGATTCCTTCTCCTCGCCAGGAAGATCCTCTCCCTGCAGATCAACACGATTTTTGTAGAGACTTGCACGGTGTTCGGTGATTTCGACCAGCATCTTGATGCCGAGCAGAAGAGCAAAAATCCCCAAGAGCCACTGGATGGCGGTCTTGCTCATGACGTTTCCGATGAAATAACCAAGCACCATTCCGGCCATGGCCCAGGGAATCAGCGGACGGCACTGATGAAATTTAAGCAATCCCTGGCGTTGATAGCGCAGCATGGCCGCGCCATACATGAAGATATTGGTGATGTAGGCCACCGGGCGTACCAGCAACAATCCGTAACCGAAAAACCACATCAAACCGGTTACCTTGATGATACCTCCACCCATGGTCATCATGCCACCGCTGATTCCAGAAACAAACCCAAGCAGCAGTAAACCAAGAAAATTTCCGGGCGTATACCCCATGATCAACAGTTTGGTCTCATGAACCGGATCCCGCACCGAACCAACCGTATCCCCCGGCGGAGTCAAGGCCACATGTTTGCCGAGGTTGATGCCCAGCAGACCTTGCACTTTTTGCCACCAGATGTCCGCAGTGCGTGGTGCCCGTGTCGGAGGCGGTGATGCGGCAGGTTGCGAGGTCGCAGGAAGCGGTTCCCCGGTCAGATTCACGGCGGCAACCGGCGAGCTTTTATGTACAAAAGTGACCACTTCCTGGAAGTGAGTCACCAGTACGGTCGTCGGGATCGCATAGCCGAAAATGCGACCGGAGGCATCCTCCACCGCCAGATTGATGCCTACCAGATGACCGCTGCTGTTCACCAACGGACCGCCGTTCTGCGCCCAGTTGAAAACGGCATCGGTCAGCATCAGGTGGGTCAACGGTGTGCCCTTGATCTGAACCGGTTCGGTCAGATCCATCGTGACCAAAGTGCCGGTCCGTTCGATCGCCTCCATGCCGACGGGATCTCCCCAGGCCTGCACCGGATCGCCCACCTTCAACACCGGGGTCTGTTCAAGTGCCAGATAGGGAAAAATATCCTGGGAGACAATCTTGATCAACGCCAGATCGTGCTGGGGAAGCACCTTGACCATCTTGGCCGGATATTGACGAGGGCCGAACGGACTCTGCACCCGAACTTGAATTTCCGCCAGATCCTGCAACAGATGATAGGCTGTGACAACATATCCTTTCGGATTGATGAGCACCCCGGATCCGGTGCTGACATAGTTTCCTTCCTGACCCTTGACCGCCTTGCTGATGCCGGCGATGTTCACCATGGCCACCCGAATGGGATTGATCGGCTGGTTGACGGGTTGCGTCAAGGCCACGCCCTGGGCGTTCGCGCCGGAGTTCGAGGATTGGATCATGGTCAGCATGCCCAATCTCAACAGATCCGCATGATCCCGAACCAGATGAATCCCCCAGGCGAAGGTGCCGAAAAACAGCACGATCAGTACCATGGCGGGAATTCGCCATGCCTGACGGCAGAACGGCAAAAATTGGGCAAGATTCTTGTACGGTCTCATCGTGGTGTCCTGAACGCTCGATTTCCTTGTTCCAGCCAAACCATCTGCAACGCAGCCCACAAAATCACATCGCAATAAACGTAATATAAACGGTAGAAAGCATCAAAAACAGCAAAGAAACCGGAATACCCCATTGCAGATAACCATGAAAATCCAACACCTCTCCAACCATGGGGCGATCACGCGACATCTCACGGGCATACCGGGCCATGGTGCTGGCCACGACCGGACCTGCGGTGGCACCAGAGAGGGTCGCCGACGAACCCGCCAACACCCCCAGAGAGAGTGCCCACCAGATGGCATCTCCAGAAAAATCACCACTCATGCCCTTGACCACAGGGATCAACAGAGCGGTCGTGGGACCGGCATTGAACAGTGGTGTCACGATTCCGGCCAGCCACATCAACACCACCAGTGTGGTCGTGGTCTGGTTGCCACCCAGCGTCACAATGACCGCGTGAAACAATTCCAGCACACCAGCCGCCTGCAAGCCCCCCACCATGACAAACAATCCGAGAAAAAACAACAAATCCCCGCCACTCATCGCAGAAAAGAAACCTTCTCTGGGGATCCGCCCCCAAAACAGCATGGCCAAACCCGCCAGCAACGAAATCATGGCGGGCAGGATTCCCAGCGGTTTGGCCAGAAAAAAACCCAGCAGCGACAGAATGAAGCCCCACCCTCCCACCTTGAAAAGGTAAGAATCCACGACGATCTTGTCGGCAGATGTGTGCTGAGGGGAAAGCTGCGCCAGGGCTTGGTGAATGGCATCCATATCCAATCCCTTGGATGCGGAACCGGAGGCATATTTCTGGAAATGAACCAGAAGCACGGCCAGCAGCACCAGGCATGGCACCATCATGCCTCCGATGAAATCATCGAAATGCAGACGCGCAACCGAACCGATGATCATATTGGGAAAATCACCCACCAACGTGGATGCGCCACCCAGGTTGGAAGCGATCAATTCGGCGGCCACCAGGGGGGCTGCCGGCATGGCCAACGATTGACACAGAACCAGAGTCAGCGGCAGAACAATCACCATGACGGACAGATTGTTGAAACACAATGAAGCGGCATAGGTCGCCAGGATCAATATCGTCAAAATCAGCAGACGATTACCCTGTGAATAGCGCACGGCCCTGAAAGCCAGATCATGAAAAAGCCCAGAGCGATAGAGAACATTTGAAATCAAAGACATACCGAACAGCAAGGCGAGACTGTCGAAATAGATCGCCTCAAACGCTTCTTCCAGAATATAAAAATCGAACATCCAACCGAGAAGCAGGAACAGGATGGCTCCGCCGATCATGGCCAAACCACGTTCCACCCGGTCGGTTTGCACCAAGATGAAAATCACCACGAACAGTGACAGCGTCATGACAATCCGCAAGGTCTCCATGGATCAATCCACTCCGACGATGGGTGCTTCCGTATTGGCCTTTCTTGCGAATTTTTGACGCATTTCCGCGAATTCGCTCTCCATCTGCTGGAGTTCCGGCAAGGAGCCACTCGCGGATTTGAAATGGACACTCACCTCACCCAGATGCGGAATGGCGTTTACCAGACGCTCTTCAACCCACAGACTGATCTCCTTGCCGCGTTCGACGGTCAATTCAGGATCGATGCCGATCACCAGCGTCACCCATATTTCTTGTCCGACACGGCGCGTCAACACGCTCTCGACGCTTTGCACGCCAGACACGGAGCGTGTCAATTCACTCACCCGTTGTATGGTCTCCTGGGGTGCGGAGACATCCATCAATCCCTGCAACGCCTCCCAGGAGATCTTTACGCCCAGATGAAACAGATCCAGGCACTCTCCGACCGCCACCAGAGTATCCAACCAGGGCATGTTCAGGTAGTGCGAACCCACGATGCCCAAAGCCACGGCCATGGAAGAGATGGCATCCGATTTCTGATGATCGGAGAGAATGGCCACGATCGGACTGTTGACCTGATGGGCCACACAGCGGGTGTAATACCACATGTAAAGATTGGCCCCGACCACGAACAAAGAGGTCCAGAGGGCGATCATGTGCGGGGCCATATGGGTCACCCCCACACCGGAAAACAACTTGTCCGCCTCGAAATAGATGAACATCCCGGTGATGACGATCATCGAGAGGCCGACGATCAACGAAAACAAAAACTCCGCCTTGCCATGTCCGAATTGATGCTCCTCATCGATCGGCTTCTTGGAATATTTCAGTCCAAGCAGAATGATGAATGAGGTCAGAACATCTTTGGCCGAGTAAAGCGCGTCGATCATCAATGCCTGCGAACCAGAAATGAAACCAACGAACAGTTTCAGCAGAGACAGGCCGATATTGACAACCAGACCTGTCCATCCTATGGTTCTGTGACAGATCAGGCATTGCGGATAACTCATGATTCCTCATCCTTGCGTCTGATACGCATCACCTTGCGTGCCAGATGATTGATCGTCGATAACAAAAAGCCGGCAATGAATGCCCCGGAAATAATCAGAATCAGGGGTAAATCCAGCGGCGGCCCCACAATCAACCGAATTTGCACGGCATGCATGTTCTGGGACGCAAATATCAACAATAAAATTGCCAGAAGGAAAGACAAGAAAACGCGTGATCGGCTTTCCCTGTCTTTCCCTGGACTTTTTCTTTGCTGTCTCACCTTGATGCCGGCTTCAGATGTTTTCCGCCCAGTTCCCGATCAACGGCAACTTCCAGGCGCGTCCGGTGAAGACCGAGATCAACCCGATCACGGAAAAAACGAAGCACAACAGGCTGGAAATGCCAAAAAAGAGGCGTCCCAGTCCGGGAAACACCAAACTGTAGATGGCCAGAACCTCCCACATCCACAACACGATCCCCTGCCGGGCGTGAAAGCGTACATAGGGATCTTCCCGGTTGACCACCAAAGGCACCAGAGACAGGATGCCCAGATAACTCATGGCCGCCAGCATCCTGGTGGTCAGACTGCGTGACATGGTCAAGGTCGGTGTCATATCGAATTCTCCATCCAAAGGTGGTCGCTCAGGTTTGTTTTTCATTACGCAGAGGCTATATGTCCAACCTGATCCCAATACTGCGGCGGCAACTCCATGGCCAACTTCAAGGCACCAACGACGCCGCAGAAATCGGGATCAGGCACTTGGCGCACCTGCACCGGACCATAATCCTTCATCATGGCGACGATCATCTCTTCAAGGCCACGAATCTTGGATCCACCACCGGTCAGATAGATATTCTGCAGTGCCTCTTCCTGATCCTCGGGGTCGAAAACACTGATCAAAGCCTGAAGGTGCTCGACAATCTCGCTGACGATCGATTCGCAGGCGGTACGGATCTCTTTGGTCAGGTTGATCGAAACCGGTTTTCCGGAAACGCGCATATTGACGATCACCTCCTCCTTGGGCGTACCCACGAAGGCATGCTGCTCTTTGATTTTGCGCGCCAGATTGTTGGTCATTTGCACATTGGAATGATTTTCACGAATCAGATTTTCCAGCACCAGATCGATATAGTTGCCCGCCTTGAGCACCGTCACCTGCTCGTTGACGCCTGGAATCGTACCCATCATGGCACAGATATCGGTCGTACCACCGCCGATGTCGATGATGATCGCATTGTTCAACTGGTCAATGGCATAGGCTGCCATGAACGGTTCGGAGACCACCATGGAGAGATCGAGAAGTTCATGGGTGATCTTCAGCAGTTGATTTTTATTGAACAAGGACGCGCGTGCAGGCACGCCCAAAACGCCGTAGATCTTCTCACCGGGGAGCGGATGCATCAAGCTGATGGCATGCTTGATCAACAATTTTGCCGCTTCCGTGGCCTGATCGTTGGCATCCTTGAGCACACCATCCTCCAAGGGATAGTGGATATTCAGATAGGATTGCCGCTTGACCGCCTCTTCACCGATCATGTGCGATTGGTGCATGAGTTTGACGCCAATGATGTCCTTTGGATAGCCAACAACGGAACGAACCGTGGCCTTTTCCCCCCGATTGGACATAATCATGGTCCTGGATGTGCCCAGGTCGATACCGAGCAAAAGTGGACTGCGATCGTTTTTTTGCATGGCCTTTCTATCCTTTCGGCGTGGATGTAAATGAAATTGTCATACCTGTCCAATGAGAAACATGCCTGCTGGCAAACCGGTCATTTTTTGCCCGGCTTGAAGGCCTGAAATACCGAACCAATGGCACCCAGAACCGGCATGGTGACAATACCAACAGTACCGACCACAATATTGCCTGCGCCGACAACAATTTCAGCCACACCGCCTCCAGCACCTTTGACACCTTTGGCAATACGCTGCGCGGCACGATCGGTTCCAGAGAGTTTCGGCCCGGACGATTCCGGTTCCGGTTGCTCGCCAGTCACGGTGATCTGCACCTTCCGGACAGTCGCGACGCTTCCTTCGACCACCATACCCACCATGTCACCGAGAGCGTTGAAAACCCCCATGCCCAGTGACTCGACCGGAACCTCGATGACACCATCCGCCGAGAAGCGACGTCTGGCACCTTTGGCACCTTTGGTACCTCTGTCAATTTTGGCAGCGGATACGGTTTCCGGTTCCGACGCATCGGTTTCGGCACTCTTCTGCCGAGACATTTTGATCTCCAACTCCTCCGGCAAAGGCTCGTGGCCTTTCAACTGCCGCAAGAAAGCCTCGGTCAAACGGGTCTGGCTTGGAGAGGGCAGGGGATCCATCTTCTGCCGATTTCCAGCCGGAGCCTTCATGGAGGGGGGCAGCAAAATGCCGGGTTGGGTCGCTGCCACACTCTCGACGGGTGCGATCGGCTTCTCCATCGCTTCGTTCCCGGATTCTGCGACGAACGGTTCCACCACCTGGGCAGTGGGCTCTTCCGGAGCAGAGGCAGACTCGGGCGCAACGGTCGTGATGACATCCTCCTGAATCGAAAAACTGGCCGATGGTTTGACTTCGGAACTCGCGGTCGCGGCAGGTTCCTCGGTCGCGGCAGGTTCCTCGGTCGCGGCAGGAGCCTCGGTCGCGGCAGGTTCTTCGGTGTGGGAGGACAACCTGGCCTTCAGAGAAGCACGCAGATCAAAGCCGTCTTCCATGCGCTTGGATGCGGCATCCCGAATCATCTTCAGCACCCGTTCCTTCTCCGCAGCGGCCACGTAAGGATCCTTCCGGATCATTCCCAGATCGACTTTCGGGCTCTCTTCGATCGGTTTGGCATCCGCTTCGGTAGAATCCACCGGCGCACGCGCCAGATCCGTGAAGTGATCCGCCAACCCGGACATCTCGGCAATCTTTTCCGTAATCGGATTGGAGGGCTTCTCTTCTGTAGTGATGACTGGAGCCTCCGGGGCCACAGTCACTCCCACCGACTCCAGATTGACAGACTCTTCAACGGCAGGCGGAACTTCCGGTTCGGATTGAGCGACCACCAATTCCACCGCCGGTGCCGGTTCGACTGCGGGTTCCGGGGTCGGTGCCGGTTCGACTGCGGGTTCCGATGCCGGTGCCGCTTCGACTGCGGGTTCCGATGCCGGTGCCGCTTCGACTGCGGGTTCCGGGGTCGGTGCCGGTTCGACTGCGGGTTCCGGGGTCGGTGCCGGTTCGACTGCGGGTGCAATGTCAACG
>JADGBU010000295.1:0-603 GCA_015231295.1 Magnetococcales bacterium
TGCCAGTTGCCTGGCAGTCACGCCACCCTGGTCATACTCGCGGACGATGTTCCGATTCCGGACGCAGCGCAGTGCCCGGTCCCCCTTCGGGATATAAACCCGCTCGCCGGAAAAATGCGTCGGAGAGAGTGGTCATGCCCGCCGCGCCAACCGGTTGGGCAGAGCGATCCGTGCTCCCGACGAAAGCGATCCCTTCCGGCTGCTGGAAAACCGCTTGCAGAAATACCTGCCAGCCGCTGCAATCCTATTGCCGCTCCCGCAGGGGCGAAATCCGAATCGGAGAACGGTTCCGGGGTAAAGGCAACCACCCCGGAGCCACCACTCTCCCGGTTCAGGACTCATGGAGTGACGCTCAAATAGCCTCCGATATCCACCTCATCGATCTGTGAGGATTCCAGAAATTTGTCGGCGTACTTGCGATACACGCCGCTTTTCAGAAAAATCTCGAACAGATCCGGATCGATATGGCCATCCTTTTTCATGAAGCCCATGATCTTGATCGCCTGACTGAGCGTTTTCGGTTCTTTGTAGGGTCGATCCCGGGCCGTCAACGCCTCGAACACATCCGCAATCGCCATGATTCGGGCCGGAACCGACATCTGT
>JADGBU010000295.1:658-3145 GCA_015231295.1 Magnetococcales bacterium
GGTTTCGTGATGCGCCCCCGCAAATTCCGGCACCCGTCCCATATTGTCTGGAAATGGCAGATTTTCCAGCATTGCCAACGTTTGCACCACATGCTCGTTGATCTTGTACCGCTCCTCATAGGTCAGCGTGCCGCGCTCGATGCACAGATTGTACACCTCCCCCATATTATACAAATGCTCCGGAATCGGCATCTGAATACCCAGGGCGACATCCCGACTGCTGACATCGCGTTCTCTGGGAATGATGTGTTCCGTCTTATCGGCCAGCAACGACTCCGTGACTCCCAACGCCGACTTTCTCTCCCCTCTGCGCCGGAGTTCCGCATAGGACAATCCCAGAGAGTCATCGAAATAGCGAATCCAACTTCGTTGCGCCAACCTTCTGACCCGCTCCTTGTCGGCGGCGGTCATGAACTCGCCCCCCACATTCGCCTTGGCGATGAAGGCGAACTCCTCCTGCAAGGCCGCCTGATGCGTGGCCATCTCCTGTTTAAGCGATTCCGGATTCGCGCCGGGTTCCTGAATGGCCCGCAAACAGGCGATCTCCGCATCCCGGTGGAGCACCTCGAAACGCATGCGCACCTCGTGAATGCGATTGTAGATCCCTTCCAGTTTGGTCGCCTTGTCCACCACATACTCAGGGGTCGTCACCTTGCCGCAGTCGTGCAGCCATGAGGCGATCCGCATCTCCTGGAGTTCATCTTCGGTCATGCTGAAGTCGGCGAAACCGGGATGATCGGTCGCGCAGACCGCCTGAGCCAACAGGCGCGCAAGTTCGGGCACCCGCTCGCAGTGGCCTCCCGTATAAGGCGACTTGGCGTCGATGGCTGCCGCGATCAACCGGATGAAGGCATCGAACAGATCCTTCTGGGCCTGCAACAGCAGTTGATTGTCGAGGGTCATGGCGGCCTGGGCGGCCAGGGCTTCGACAAAAGTCACCAGTTCCGGATCGAAAGCCACCACCTTGCCGGTCAGTGGATCGGTGGCGTTGATCAGTTGCAAGACGCCGATCACTTTGCCCTGACGCGGTTTCAGCGGAACGGTGAGAAACGATTGAGAACGATAGCCAGTCCCCTGATCAAACTGTCGCACCCCGGAAAAATCAAACTCCGTGGAGTCATAGGCGTCGGCGATCACCACGGTTTCCGCGCAATTGGCGGCGTAGGTGGCGACATTCTTCAGATTGGGCGTGCCATCGGCTTTCATCATCGGCACCGCAGGCAAGGAGACCGCCTTCTTCCCCGCGCCTCCCATCGCGATTCCCAGAGAGTCGGTCCGCACGATGCTGAAACGTAAAAAATCATCTTCGGTACGCAGATAGAGGGTGCCCGCATCCGCATGGGTCAGCGCCTTGCCGCCGAGCAGAATATTCTCCAGCAGGGTTTCGATATCCCGTTCCTGAGCCAGGGAAACCCCCAACTCCACCAATTTTTGCAACTTCTCCTGGCTGCGCACCAGATCCGCCGTGCGCTTGCGAACCGTTTGTTCCAGGGTTTCCGCATGCCGTTCCAGAGTTTTATGGGCCTGTTGCAGCTCTTCCTGCTGCTGCTCGATCTGCTCATGCGCCTGTTTGACCTTCTGTTCGTTACGATCGCTCATCCGCAAAATTTTCTGCGTATTCTTGAACAGTTTCTGATAGCCCTTCAGCAGATCGCCCAATCCGGTGCGCAACACTTCCTTGGATGCATCGGATTGTTCCAACAAGGCTTCCGCCTTGGCCAGCAGAACATTCTCTCCCTCATAGAGGTCGAAACTCATGACAGATCACCTTTCACCTTCGATTTGTTACCGCCCGTGCCGGGGAGATGGTTGCCGTCGCGCCAGACCACAGACACGCCCCCGCTCCAATTGGAATGGCATGAAACCCCATTCTTCTGATATCTTGTTCAAATGGATTATAAATGCAGATGTAAACCTTGCAACATGGATTTCTTGATCCCGACGAACTCCTGAAATTCACCACACAAGACGCCATGCCGGGTTGCTCCACATCCCGGTGACAGAGTATAAAAAGAGACTCCCATTTCAACAGGATACTCTCACCCATTCCATCGGCAACCGACCACACATCGAGTTCACCCATGAGCCCTGCCACCCCTGCCACTCCCCTGCCCCGTCGCAAACAAGGCAGAAACTTCCCGCCCTGCATGGCCTGTCACGCGGATCCCGGTTTCACCTGGACCTGTGATTGCGGCGTGGCCTTTTGCACCGAATGTCTCAGTCGCAATACCGATTTGTGGATGGGGGGAGGACGAACCTGGCGATGTCCGCAATGCGGCAAGGAGCATCTGGGGCCGAATCGCTGAGAATACATACGGATGAGGTCCAGGGCGAAGCCCTGGGAGTTCCAAACCAACGCAGGAGAAACCAGGGCGCGCTGCGCGAATGGCTACGCCATTCGCTTGTTGTAAAAGCGCGCCAAAGGCACAAGTCAAGTCCCATATATGGACCCATCCTCCGACGCAAGGAAATTCGACAAAATTGATG
>JADGBU010000018.1:0-16697 GCA_015231295.1 Magnetococcales bacterium
GTTGGGTGATTTCGCCGGCGGCGGATTGGCTGCGTTCGGCCAGTTTGCGCACTTCGGCGGCCACCACGGCGAAGCCTTTGCCATGTTCTCCGGCGCGGGCGGCCTCGATGGCGGCGTTCAGGGCCAACAGATTGGTTTGACGGGCAATCTCCTCGATGATGGAAATTTTGCTGGCAATCTGACGCATCGCGCCGACCGCCTGTTCCACCGCCTCGCCGCTTTCGCGGGCATCCACCGAGGCTTTTTGGGCCATTTTTTCGGTGAGTTGGGCGTTTTCGGTATTTTGTTGAATATTGGCGGCCATTTGTTCCATGGCGGCGGAGGTCTCCTCGATGGCGGCGGCCTGTTCGGTGGCCCCCTGAGAAAGCGTCTGGGCCGCACCGCTGGTGGCGGTGCTCTGATTGACCAGATTGACCCCCACCTCCATCAAAACGCCGACCGTTTGTTGCAGATTGCTCACCATGGTTTCCATGGCGGCGTAGATGCCGGTTTTGCGGCGATTGTCGAACGTGAGATCGAGTCTGCCGGTGGCGATGGTCTGCACCATGGTGGCCACCTCCGAGGGTTCGCCGCCGAGTTGCACCATGATCTCGCGGGCGATGAGCGTGCCGAGGAGCGCGCTCACCAGAATCACGATCACCGTGATGATCAGATAACCCCAGAAGAGGGCTTTCGCCTCGGTCGCCAGGGCATGGGTGCGCTCCTGGAGATCCTGAGACAGACGGTTTTCCACCTCTTTCAGAATGTTGATCTTGTCGGTGATGGTGGAAAACCAGTGATTCGGATCCACACCGAAGGCTCCGGCAGCGGATTTGTTCAGGGCGATGGCGCGCATGGTTTCCACTTCGGCCACGGCGGGAGCGGTCATCTTTTCTTTGAAGAAGTCACGCTGCGCGGCGGGAGCCAGCGAGTGAAACACCCCCAGATAGGTGGCCTGTTCCGTCACCAGCGCGATGAATTTTTGAAACATGCCTTCGCCGAAGGCATTCTTGGCAAAGGTGTTGGTCAACACCGCCCGTTCCTGACCGCTTCTCTCCTTGGCCAGCAGAAAATGAACATAACCGCCGGTCAGGGCGGCCATCTCCGAGTTGGCGGAGAGCTTGGGCAGGGCGCCGATCACGTTGAGCAGTTCGGTGATGGTCTGGGTATAAAAACCGATGGCCTCGGGTGTCGGGATCGCGAGGGCGAGAATCTGACGGCGAATCTCCGCGAGTTTCTCCAGTCGGCTCAGGGCGTTGGAGAGCGAAGAGGCCAACTCTCCCCCGAACTCCTGTGCGTGGAAGCCTTGCCGATAATCCTGCATGCGCTTGAGCGCGACATCGCTCTCCTGCTGCTGCTTGGGGAGTTGATCGGCGAAGGTCTTGCCCTTTTGGATTTCGTGGACCAGTTCGCTGATCCGCACCCCCAGCCCTGAAAGAGAGGTCATCGCCTCCATTTGTCGGGAGAGATGTTGTTTTTCCAAGACACCGGTGACGCTGAAACCGATCATGCCGATCATGGGCAGCAACAGCATCAACATGATTTTTGTGCGCAGCGCAATGCGATTCAGAAACGACATGATGCCTATCTCTCCCCCCTCTGGGATGGATGGTGGTATTCGCTCGTCAACGGATCGACGCGATTCGTTGGGAACGGGAATCCGGCCAGGTTATTCATCAAGATATCAAATAAGAATAGCGAATATCCACCGTATGCGTCAACCCGTGCCAATGGTGCGAAAGGGTGCGGCGGGTTTGAGAGTGCCGGAGGATTGGAGTAGTATGAAGGAGATCCAGGATCCGAACGGGGGAGTGCTGTCTTTTGAGAGGGAGGAAGGGTGCCATGAAGTCTCGTCAGGAGGAGCGGTTGGTGACAGAGGCGTGGTTCCATCCGGCGGACCAGCCGATGGAAAACATGCCGCGCTGGGAGTATCACGTCCATTCCGATTTTTCCGATGGTACGTCATCGGTTTCCGCCGTGATCGGCGCGGCCAGGGCGCGGGGAATCCAACGGCTGATCCTGACCGAACATACCGAACCGGAACTGGTGGCGGGTCCAGGGTGGTTCGAACGCTATGTGCGCACGGTTCGCGACCTGCGCCAAAGCGAGGCGGGAACCATGGAGGTGGTGATCGGCCTGGAAGTGCCGATCGTCGATCTGGAGGGCAATCTGCTGGCCAGCGAGGCGATGCTCGACGAAGCGGAATTCGTTCTGGGCGCGGTGCATGCCTATCCGGGATATGGTTGGGATCTGAGCGGCATCGATCCGGGACGGGCGATCGAACTGGAGTTCCGGGGATTGATGGTGCTGGCCGATCATCCACGGGTGCATGCCATTGCCCATCCCGGCGGGGTGTGCGGCAAATATGTGACCCCGTTTCCCATGGAACTGTTCGAAGATGTGGTGATTCGCGCCAGGGAACGGGGCAAGGCCATCGAGTTGAATCCGGCCTATCATCACCCCATGGGGCCGTTTCTGGAGATTTGTCGTCGGCACGGGGTGTTGCTGTCGCCGGGATCCAACGCCCATCATCCGGACGAGATCGGTCTGGCCTGGGAGGTGCTGCAGGAACTTCGTCCCTGAAACGGGCCTCCGCTTCCGGCTTCTTTAGGCGTGCGGGACCGGGGCCGCCGGGTTGAATGCGCAGAGGCTTGACCTTGCGGGAGATATTGTTCGTTGAACCCCGCTTGCGTCGATGTTATCGTGATCCTCTCCGTTCCCGGAGATTGTGGGAGGCCTGGAGGGTCATTTCGCTTCCATGGATCTGTCGGTTGGATCCCGCAGCCCCGAGCGGGTGATGGATGGTCCCGAAAATCAACCGCTGGAGTGAATCATGCCGCTTGCGGATCGTGTGGAGTGTCCAATCTGTCGCGGTTTGGGATGCGCGATGCCGGGCAGATTGTTGTTTCGCTTGCCCGTCTACGCCATTTATGGGTGCGAGGCGTGTGGTGTGCGCTTCGCCGATCCCCAAAGCGACAACGCGATCGTCTATGATGATCGCTTCATCCACCGGATCGGAAAGTATCTGGCCAGCAGTCAGTTCGGTTTTCTGGACCATCGCGCGTTTGATTTCATCGGTTCCTTGCGTCAGAAAAGAATTCTGGATGTGGGGTGCGGCACGGGTCGTTTTCTGGAGTCGGTCCGGGCGGACAACGAGGTTTTCGGCATCGAAATCAGCGAATCCTTCCGTCCCTATCTGGAACGGGCCGGGATCGGGCATGCCATCGGTCCCCTGGAGCAGACCCTGGCGGCCATTCCCGATCATTCGTGGGATCTGATCTGTCTGTGGGATGTCTTCGAGCATCTGTGCGATCCGGTCGCGACGCTCCAGCAACTCAGAGTCAAGTTGTCCCCGAATGGGGTGATCGTCAACTGGACCAACAACTACGATGACCTGATCTCCCGGACCTCCGGCCTCTCTTATCGTCTCACCGGCGGCAGGGTGCATCAACTGATCGACCAGAGTTTTCATTATCATGGTGGTCACAATTTCAACTTCACGACCCGAACACTGGACAGGATTTATGCGCAGGGTCACTTTCGGTTGGTGGCGCGCGTGATCACCGATACCCCCGCCGATCGTTTCGATCTCTCCGCCGCCATGATCCTGCTGCTCAAGATTTTCTATCTGGGCAATCGGTTGCTGGGCAAGGGCAAGATCGTCGCGGATGTGATCCGGCTCCAGGACTCCCCCGGATGACCGCCCCTCTCGAACCGGGGTTGCCCTCTGGCGGCTGACCCCGAAGGTAAAAAGGATTGTTGCGTGGCCAATCAGACCCGTGGTGGCATCGAATTTCTTCAGGCACCGATTCATGCGGTTTCGGTGATCATTCCCTGCAAGGATGAGGAGAATGCCATTCATCAGACCATTGCCGGCATTCAGGAGGCCTTTCGGGAGAGCGATCTCGATTACGAAATCATCGTGGTCGATGACGGCTCCAAAGACAAAACCCAGGAGCGCGCCCTGGAGGTCGGAGCCCGTGTCCTGGTGCATGAGATCAATATGGGTTACGGCAACTCCCTGATGGACGGCATCCGGATCAGCCGTTATCCGGTGGTGGCGATGCTGGACGCGGATGGCACCTACGACCCCGCCGAGCTGCCGGAGATGATCCATGCCTTGAGTCGTCATGACATGGTGGTGGGACAACGACTCTGGACCCCGGAAAATACCTCCCTGACCGGTCGCATCATGCGCAAGTTGCTTTATTATGTCATTCTGATGCTCTCCGGAGTGGCCGCGCCGGATTTCAACAGTGGTTTCCGGGTGTTTCATAAACACAACGTCCTGGATTATCGGGGATTGCTCTGCCCGACCTTTTCGTTCACCACCACCCTGACCGTGCTGTTTTTGCAAACCTCCTACAGCGTGCTCTTCAAACCGATTGAATACTCCAAACGGATCGGTCGCTCGAAGGTCAACTATTTCCGGGATGCCCTGCGCACCTTCAACTATATTTTCGCCATTTCCAGCGTGCTGCGACCGTTTCGCATCTATCTGACCCTCGCCCTGGTCGCGATCTTTCTCAATGCATTGATCTTTTTTGTTTTATTTCTATTTCCGTTCTCCATTTCCGTGCAGTTGGCTCTGCATTGTCTGGTTTCGGTTCCGTTGCTGATCGTTTCGTTTTCCATGTCCACCTTTGTCAACTCGCGCATCTACTATCGATACCTTCAAAAAGGGCGCATCGACCTCGAATGAACATCGTGCTGTACTATCCGCGTCTCGGCATGTCGGGATCGCTGGTGACGCATCTGCCCCTGAGCCTCCTCTACGCGGGCATCGACGCCATGCAGGCAGGCTTCGAACTGCGCATCGTCGATGGTCGTCTGAATCCGGGGGGATGGCAGGAGTCGGTGGCCTCCCGGATCGATGACGAAACCTTGCTGGTGGGCATCAGCGTGATGACCGGGACGCCGATCCTCAACGCCCTGGAACTCTCCCGCTGGTGCAAGCGCACCCATCCCGGATTGCCGGTGGTCTGGGGCGGTCCGCATGTCACCTTCAACGGTCCGGAGATTCTTCAGGATGAGCCCACCATCGACTTCGGCGTTGCCGGATATGGTTCTCAGCCCCTGGGGGAGCTGTGCAGACGGTTGCGCGGCGATGCCGATGCCCCCCCCCTGAACGCGATCGAAGGGTTGATCTATCGGGAACACGATGCCATTCGGGTCAATCCGCCGAGCACGGCGTTTGAATTCATCGACTATCGCCAGATTCCCTATCACCTGATCGCCGACGATCTGCCGCGCTATGGCCAGTTCAACAACAAGGAGCGGGTTTTCTCCTTGTACAGTGCCATGGGATGTCCCTATCAATGCACCTTCTGCTCTTCTCCGGCCCAGTATCGGCCCATGAAGCGCAAGTATGAAATCTACACCCATCAGGATGTCGTGGATCACATCGCCTGGGTGCATGAACAATATGGGGCCACCTATATCTATTTCATCGATGACGACTCCTTCGTGCGGCTCGCCCATGTGGAGCAGATCATGGACGAGATCCAGCGACGCGGCATCCGGGTGACTCTGGGGTTTCGTGGGGCGCGCATCAATGAAATCAAGAAAATGAGCGATGCGTTTCTGGAAAAGCTGGTCGCCACCGGCACCGACATTCTCCACATCGGTGCCGAGTCCGGCTCGCAACGCACCCTGGATCTGATCAAGAAAAATTGTACCGTGGCCGATATCATCGCGGTCAATCAGAAGCTGGCCCGTCATCCCCGGATCAAAAGTGCTTACAATTGGATCATGGGGCTGCCCGGCGAAACCATGGAGGATCTGGATGCCACCCGTCGTCTGATGTTGCGTCTGATCCGGGACAACCCCACGGCGATGATCTTTTCGCCGAATCTGTTTCGTCCTCTGCCCCACACCGAGCTTTACGATGTGGCGTTGGCGCATGGTTATCGCCCCCCGATGCGGGCCACGGAGTGGGCCGAGGTGGAAAACAATGTGGAATCCACCCAGTCGAACTCCCGGCTGCCCTGGTGTACCCCGGCCATGATCCGGCAGATCGAAATGTTGCAGATCTGTACCAATTTCATCGACGATAAGATTTTCAAGATCGATCTGGGGGATACCTGGAAATTCCGCATCTTGCGTTTTCTGGCCCGGCTTTATAATCCCCTGGCCAGGTTGCGGATGCAGACCGGTTATTCGGGGCTGCTGTTTGAAAAAACCTTGCTGAAACTGGTGTCCAGATGGATGTAACCAGACGCCCCATCTGAACCGGGTGGACGCCCCCCGGTTCAGGCGGCGGGAGGATGGGGGGGCGTCGTGCGGCTCTGCTGTTTCTGCCAGTTGATGAATTGCAGGATGCCCAGCAGCGCGAAACCGATGTTGAGCCGTCCCTGCCGGTGTTCTGTCCAGACCTGCTCCACCGCCTCCCAACGCAACCAGCCGTTCGCGTGGTGCCGCGCCCAATCCAGATGATCCTGAAAGATGCGGCTCATGGGGCCGGGGGCGCGGAACCATCCATCCACCGGCGGCAGAAATCCCGCCTTGGGCCGACGCAGATGACCGGGTGGCGTCTCTCCGGCCAGCATCTCCCGGAGCAGCCGTTTCCCCTGGCCCTGAAAGCGTTTGGCCTCGTCCGGCAATCGAAAGCAGAACTCCACCAGCTCCCGATCGAGCAGCGGCACCCGCACCTCCAGTCCATGGGCCATGCTCATGCGATCGACCTTGGCCAGCACGCCCGGCAGAAAATGGTTCAGATCCGCGAATTGACGCGCCGTCAGCCCGGAGCGTCCCGCCGGAATCCGCGCCATGGGACGAATGTAATCGCCGATCGGATCGTGATCGTGCAATTGGTCGCGCCACTCCGGTTCGTAGAGCCGCGCCTTCAGGGCGTCCGGGAAGATGCGGCGGAATGAGGCGTGATCCCGCTCCGGTCCGGCCTCGGCGGCGGTCAGCAGTCGTTCCAGCACCAGACGGGGGCTGTAGCGGCTGCGATCGGCAGGCAGCAGAGGGGTCAGAGCCAGCATCGCCCGGCGCAGGGGCGCGGGAATGCGGCGCACCCACGGGGTCCACGCGCCGGCCTTGTAGGTGTCGTATCCGGCCAGCAGTTCATCTCCGCCATCCCCGGCCAGCACCACCGTGACCCGCTCCCGCGCCAGCCGCGCCAGTTGCCACATGGGAAAACAGGAGGCGTCGGCGAGCAGTTCCCGCATGTCGTCGAGGGTCTGTTGGATCTGAAGTTCATTCCAGACAAAGGGGCGGGAGGCCATTTCCAGATTCAGGAAGTGCGCGCATTCGCGGGCGGCGGGTCGCTCGTCGAAACCGGGCTGGTCGAATCCCAGAGTGAAGGCGGTGGGATGATGTCCCGTCTTGCGGGTGGCCACGGCCACGGCGGTGGAGTCGAGACCGCCGGAAAGAAAGAGTCCCAACGGGGCGTCGGAGATCAATTGATCCTGGACCGAGCGTTGCAGCCGTTCCTGAAACTGCTCCACCAGATCGGCCCGCCAGGGGAGGGGGGAGTCCGGGCACTCCAGTTGCCAGTAGGGGCGCAGACGAAACGATCGCGGGGAGATGGTCAGCAGATGACCGGGAGGCAGTTGTCGGAGATTCTGGAGACCCGTGGCCGGAGCGGGCAGATAATTATAGGTGAAAAAGGTATCCAGGTCCGGGGCGTGGGGTTTGGGCAGCGGAATGATCGGGCCGAACAGGGCCAGGGGTTCGGAGGCGAAGGCGATGGAGTCGGCATCTTGCCAGTAGAAAAGCGGTTTGACGCCCAGATGATCACGCGCCAGAAAGAGGGTGCGTTCCTGGCGGTCATAGATGGCGAAGGCGAAGATGCCATTCAACCGGTCGAGGCACGCTTCGCCCCATTCGACCCAGGCGGCCAGCAGCACTTCGGTATCGGCCTGGGTGGTGAAACGGTGGCCCCGTTGTTCCAGAGTGCGGCGCAGCTCCTGGAACCGGTAGATCTCGCCGTTGAAGGTGATGAGATGGCGTTGATCGGGGGAGATCATGGGTTGTCGGCCAGCGGGGGAGAGATCCAGCACGGCCAGGCGGGTGTGTCCGAAGAAGAGACCCGGTTCCACCTGTTTTCCCCATCCATCGGGACCGCGATGGCCGAGGGCGGCGATCATGGCATCCAGGTCGGCGGTCGGCCAGATGCGCGAGGGATCCCCGTGGGCAAAGATGCCGATGATGCCGCACATGAGATGTCGTGTGCCTTGAATTGAGGAAAACAGGTCAAGTCATGATTGATGCTCTCATGATTAGTGGATTTTCACGTCTTTGTCAACCGGTGCTGCCCGTCTGGTGCGGTCGGTTCGGAGGGTGAAGTTGACAACGGTCGGGAAAGCGGCGAACATGCGTTCGATTCAGGAAAATCAAAGATCGAGTGGTTCGCGCAAGAAGGGGCCGGGGGCGACGTTTTGACAAGCGGTTCCATCCGGATGCGTCAGTGGCTTGCATCGTGCGATTGGGTGACAACGTGGAAACGATGGATTGGTGGAATATCTGCTACCGGGATCGACATTTTCTCTTCTGGTCGCTGCTGTTTGCCTGCGCGATGTTCTTTCTGGTTTCTCTGGGTTTTCCGGTTCAACCCGGAATTGACTTCTCATCCTATCTGAATCATTTTTATCATTTGTCCGATGAGGCCATGGTCTATCGAACCGGCGGATCCTCGTTGTTGATCGGTCTGATCTCTCAACAGGGATATGCGTTTTTTGTCGGATCGATCGTTTTGTTGTATCTTTTGTTTCTGGTGGCCGTTTACGGTGTTGCCAGCCCTTTTGGCGTCACGGTTGCCAGAGTCACGATGGTGTTGATGGTGCTCCATGTGCTGTTGACCACTCGCATGCATTTTGTCGATGGGGATACGGTGTTGATCGTGGGAGTGGCCGTGTGGGCCTGGCTGGCCATGTGGCTGTTGCAAAACCGGTCGCTGCTGGCATCCGGCATTCTGGGGCTGTCCACGGTCGGTCTGGTCCTGATCAAGCCGACTGGATTGCTGTTTCTCGGATACGGTCTCTATCCTCTGCTCTGTCATGGGTTCTCCTGGTTGAATTTCCGGCGGTCTTTGGTGTTTGTCGTGGCCGGAGTCGTGGGTGTGTTGGGCGTGGCTACCTACAACCATGTTCGTTACGATCGCTTCATGGTGGCGGATCAGGCCAATGCCACCTTTCCGGCGATCAGCCTGTTCCGGACCAATCATCTGTTTGCCCGGGAAAATGGTCCCCATTCGCAGCGACTGTTCGATCTGGTGCAGGTCAAGCTGATCGATACGCCGCATTATCAAGCGCATCGGATCGACATTCACACCTTTTTCTCCCGCTGGGATCCGGTGGGGTGGGGGGATTTCTCCAGTCTGGACCGGTTTGACCCCGGCGTGATCCGCAAGGCGGCCCTGGAGGCGATTGCCCGGCATCCGGGGAAATTTTTGTTGTGGTCGATCCTCTATCCGGGCTATCAGATGTTTGTGGCCACCTCACTCAAGGAGGCGACTGTCGAGCGACCCTTCGCGGCGCGCAGCGACGCCGCAGGTGCTGCGCGCCCGTTGCCGGAAGGAACATCGGCGACGATCGCTGGCGGCAAGCCTCCGCTGCTGACCGTTGGTTACAACTCTCTGCCCCAGATCATCGCGGAGTTGAACGCCGATTCTCTCGCGTCACAGGATCCGGTCCGGGTTCGCGAGATCCAGGAGGTGAGCGGGCTTTTGAGCCGAACGGACGATTATTATCATCGATCGCTTCACTTTTATGCGGCGCAGCTTGTGGAGTCGTTGCTGACTCCGGTCATGCCTCCGATGTTGTTGTTTCTGGTGCTCGCTCTGTTCGGATTGCGTCGGTGGCGTGATCCCCATCTGCGTGCGCTGCTGTTGATGGTGCTGATCGCCGTGGTTGTGGTGATTTTTTCCAGCATGGTGGATGTGTCGGCGCGCTATCGTGTGCCGTTCGACCTGCTGTTCATTTTGGCCGGAGTGGTCGGTTTGGCCTGCAGTGGTCTGCCCGCCGCGATGGTCCGTGACGTTGCCTGCTCTCCGCTCCGCTCGAAAGGTTGATAACGGTCATGTATGAGTATCAGAAAGAGTTTCTGGAATATACTTCCCGGTCCAACCGCGCATCGGCCCATGTGATCGCCTCCACGATCCTGGCGCGTCTGCCCGTGCGCTCCGTGGTGGATTTTGGCTGTGCCCAGGGAGGATGGTTGGCGGAGTGGTCCCGACTGGGGATTCGGGATCTGGTCGGACTCGACGGCCATTATGTGGATCGGACGCGATTGCTCATCGACGCTGCCCACTTCATGGCGACCGACCTGCATCGACCCATTCGCCTCGATCGCCGGTTCGATCTGGTGGAAAGTCTCGAAGTGGCGGAACATCTCGATGCCGCCAGTGCGGAAACCTTCATTGGCAGTCTGGTGGCGCATGGCTCGGTGGTTCTGTTTTCCGCCGCCACCCCCGGACAGGGGGGAGATCATCACGTGAATGAACAGCCTTATGAATATTGGCGCGACATTTTCAATAAATATGACTTTGAGCTGTTTGATTGCATCCGTCCCGCCATTCTGGACCACCCCCAGGTCAATCCCTGGTATCGCTACAATGTGATGCTTTATGTTCACCGGCAGAGTGTCTCTTCGTTGCCTCCGGAGTGGGTCGCCACCCATTTGCCGCGTCATCGCCCCATTCCCGACCTGACCCCATGGAGGGAGCGTCTGAAAAAAGAGGTGATCCGCCGGATGCCCGACGCCCTCGAAAATTTTCTGGCACGACAGGTGGCCAGACGGCACGCCTCCGGATGATCTTTAAACCTTGAGCCTGAATCTTTGCAAACTTCCAAAAGGTCGCGCTCCATCGTGAAATTCGGGAGGATGACGGGAGAAGAACAGATCTGGCAATTTTGGAAAAATCTCTTGACAAATGTCGAAAATACCATTGAAATTCTGACCAGTAAGATCGACCGGACAGATTCGATCGGGTGATTGTCGAGGCACTTTCATAGAGGAGAACGGCCATGCAACCTGGCCAAAACGTGAATCTGAAAGATGGTCGTTCAAGCAAGTTTCGGTTTTTTATGGTTTTTTTTGGTGGTTTGGCGGTTGGTGTCACTGGATTTGTCGGGTTTCATTTTCTGCTGATGGATGGTTATACCAACAGCCTGGGATTTTGCGTCTCCTGCCACGAAATGGAGGGCGTCTACAAGGAGTATCAAAAGAGTATCCACTACAAGAATCCATCCGGCGTGCGGGTGGCCTGCTCCGGATGTCACGTTCCCCATGGCAAGGGGTTGCCCGATTATGTCGATAAGGTGCTCGACAAGGTGATCGTGGGAGGGCGTCATCTCTATCACCATCTGGTCGGCACCTATCCCGATGAGGCCACTTTCGAGAAGTCCCGTTATCGGCTGGCGCAACTGGTGTTGGAAAATATGCGTCAGCGGGATTCCAAGGAGTGCCGCCAGTGCCATACCTATGAGGCGATGCAATTGGCCGATCAACAGCGTTCTGCGGCCAACAAGCACGAACGAATGATGCAGTCCGGAACAAAAACCTGTATCGATTGTCATATGGGTATCGCACACGAAGAGCCGGTAGAACCGGCCTCTGCGACAGGTGCAGCTCAATGAAAGAGGATTGGTTTGGCTCGGAGCGCGGCGAGGGTGTCATGAACGGTCAAAGACGGATTCAGGATTCCACGGGTCGGAATGTACCTGCGGGATGGGTGGTGGGATTCAAGCGGTCCCTGCTGGCGGCACTGTGCGGCGTGATTGGCTGCGCACTCGCTCCCCAAGAGGGGGTCGCCTCCGAAAAGGAGCGATATGTGGAGTCGGTCATCACCATGCTGCGTCTGCATGTGGAGGCGATTCGTCAACTGGCGACCCATGATTTTCGCTACAGCCGGAATCTCACCCGGCATGTCTCGGCCTTGCAGAATACCTTCGGTTTGTTGGGGCCCATGGAGTGGCATGTCAGCAGCTCCACCTCCTTGCAGAAACAGGATGGCCGCAAGAATCTGACCGAGGAAGATTTCGATAAAATGGCGGAACAGTGCCAAAAATCCATGAAAGGACTCCATCAGGCGTCGATCGATTACGTCGAGTCCGGCGGCAGCCCCGATCCGGTGCTGAAATCGCTGGATGAGTTGCAGGGTAAATGTACGGCCTGTCATAGTCTGCTCGATGGAGTCGCTCCGGATGTCTGGGGAAATCCGGCCAAAGCCAAATGAGGGTGCCAGAGTCATAGTCAGAGCGTGAAACGGATGATGCGAGAGCGTGCAGCGTCCGTTTCACGTCACAATCGATTTGAAATATTGGGAACCAGATCATCAGCCGGGAGGTTTTTGAAGATTTGTATTATTTTAATTTTAAAATTAATGAAAAATACAATTATTGATAATCATTATTGACAAATATATGTATTTTGTGTATTGATGGTGCCAATTGAAATTGAAGATGATCACAAGGGACGGAGGGGGGTATGGCACAGGAATCACACGATTTGTTGATCGATCAATTGTTCAAGCGGATCAATCTGGGCACGGCGTTGGTGGAGCGGACGGGGGGAACGGGCGAGGGGAATATGGTGGATTCCGGACGAGAACGGGCGCGTCGCAAGCTCACCGAACATCTCGATCCTTTTGCGATCAAGCCGGAAGAGGGCAAAAAAATCGGGAATTGAATCCCCTCGGAGCCGTGATTTGTTGAAAAAAAAGAGAGGGTCTGGGGGATTCATCCCCCAGGGTTTTGATCTTCAATATAAAAAATTTTCAATATAGGTTTCTGGAGTCCCAAGGGCTTCGCCCCTGGACCCCACCAGGGGCCAATGGCCCCTGGACCCCAATCGTGAATCGGGGTCAGGGTTTGGGTTCGGGCCCGCCGATCAACTCGTCATCCTGAAACCGCCACCCCGCCCGCCGCAACGCCGAAGCCGGAATCATGGTGACACGCGGATCCATCGACTCCACGGCCCGGATCAGATGATTCACCAACGCTCGGGCGTGATCGTTGGCGGGGCCATCTCCTTCCCACAGGGTCAGATTGAAGACGTGATACAGCGGATAACGACCGGACAACAACGCCTCCACATCGTCTGGGGCGTGTCCGTCGATGGCGATCGCCTTGGGTCGGCCTTGCGTCTTGTATCGCTCCACATGCCATAAAGTCTCGTAACCGATGCCGCCCCGTTGCGCCATGATTCGTTGAAGCATGTCCGGAATCGCTCCCACCTCCTCCATGCGCGGGCTGAAATCATCGGGATTGCCCAACATGGCCCGCCAGTGTCCGGGTCTCAGTTTGCAATGCAGCCGTCCGATGGGCTGAATCGCCCATGCGGGCAAGGTCGGGCCATGGACCGGGGTCAGTTCCGACCATTGCCGGGTGTCGCCGCGAAAGATGCTTTTGATTTGATCCAGAGTCAGTTGGGTGACGGGATTGTCCGGATGCACCAGAATGGCGATGCTCGCGACCCCCAGCGTGTGAAAACGCAGGCCGGGCAGCCGATCGCTCTTGCCGGGGGGACAACAGAAACCGGCGATATCCACGGCCTTGCGACTCACCAATCCCGCCGAGGTGCCGCAGGTGCCTTCCCGAACCCGAACATCCCACTGTTTTTCCTTGGCGAAACCGCTGATTTCCGGCAGCAGCAACTGATGGATCTGCTGATCGAGCGTCACCGCCAGGGTGCCGCCTTTGGCCCAGCGATCGTGACGGATCGGTTGCGCGATCCAGGAGGCGGGTTGCGGAAAGGTTTCGTCGGGGGCGCAGAAAGCCCGATCCAGAACCTGCAACACCGCTTTTTCGGCCTCCTGAACCCCGATCGCCCGCGCCGGAGTCGGTGCGATCAGGAGCATCAGCCCCAACAGACCCCAGAGCAGATTCACGAACGCTCCTCCAGGTCGGAGAACAGGCGGACGGTGTTCCGGCCCGCATCCTTGGCCAGATAGAGCGCCTTGTCCGCCTTTTCGATGAGTCCGGCCATGTCATCGCCGTCGTGAGGGTAGAGACTGACCCCGATGGAACAGGTGATGCTGATCTTGCGTCCGGCGATCGGATATTTCCGCCCCAAAGCCTTGAGCATTTTTTTCGCCACCTTGCGCACCTGGGAGTCATCGGTGACATTGGTCAGGATGGCGGTGAACTCATCTCCGCCCAGTCGCGCCACGGTATCGCTTTCCCGCACGCAGGCCTTCAGACGACTGGCCACCTCCCGCAGCAACTGGTCTCCGGCGGCATGACCCAGAGTGTCGTTGATCCCCTTGAAATGATCGAGATCGAAGAGCATCACCGCCACGGTCTGCGTGTGACGCCGCCCCTGCGCCAAAGCCTGATGCAGCCGATCGTGAAACAGTTGACGGTTGGGCAGATGGGTCAGGGGATCGTGAAACGCCAGATGTTTGAGTCGGTTTTCCATCTCCCGGCTCTGGGTGACATCCCGTTCCAGACAGACGATGCGATCGGTGCGACCGGTGGCGTCGCGGATCGGCAGGGTATGGATCAGGGCGTGCAGAGGCTCTCCCCGTTCGCCCTGGCCGGAATAGTCGTGACTGGCGGCCTCGCTGGAGTGCAGGGTATTGTGCAAGATACAAGATTGGTCATCTGGCCCGGCGCATTGATGACAGGCGTGACTTTTTTGCGCCAAAAGTTCGATACAGCGTTCGCCCAACACCCGATGGCGGGGCAGATGGAGCTGTTCCAGAAAGACCCGATTGGCTTCCAGAATCCGGTTCGATTCGGGATCGATGACGCAAATGGCCTCTTCCATGCTGTCGAGGATGGCATCGGTGAAGGATTTGGCCCGTTGCAGGGCACTTTTCTGCGCCTGGATGGCATGGATGTGCGCTTTGGTTTCCAGCGCGATGCGGATGCGGGACAACAGTTCCAGCGGTCGGATCGGCTTGTTGACGAAATCCACGGCACCCAACTGAAAGCACTCCTGAATGAGTCCCTCATCGGTTTCGCCGGTGATCATGATGATGGGAATCTCTTTCAGATGGGGCGTGGACTGGATTCGTTTGAGCAGGGTGACGCCATCGACTTCCGGCATGTTGACATCGAGCAGCAGCAGATCCGGGGGGGAGGCTTCGAGCTTGTCGAGCAGATAGGGGGATTCCAACAAAAAATCGGCGGAATGCCCGGCATTGGAGATCAACCGGGCGGTCTGCTCGATCGCCTGTCCATCATCATCCACCACCAGGATGCGTGCCATGAAGCGAAGGACTCCTGTCAGGATGGTCCGCGATGCATGCGGGGGTCAACCGAAATGAATTTTGGCCTCCAGATTGGCACGAGAATCCGCGCTGTTCAAGGCCTCTTCCATGGAAACCGCCCCTTCCTTGTAAAGATTGAACAACGCCTGATCAAACGTTTGCATGCCCTGGGCACCGGTTTCGGCCATGGCCTCCTTCACGGCGTCGATTTCTCCCTTGAGAATCAATTCGGCGATGTGCGGGGTATTGATCATCACTTCGACGGCGGCGCGTCGTTTGCCATCGACGCTCGGCACCAGCCGTTGCGAGAGAATCGCGCGCAGATAGAGGGACAAATCCATGAACAACTGCCGATGCAGTTGCTGCGGAAACATGTTGATGATGCGGGTCAGGGCCTGATAGGCGTTGTTGGCGTGGAGCGTCGAGATGGCCAGATGTCCGGTTCCGGCCAGTTCCATGGCGGCCTCCATGGTTTCCCGATCGCGGATTTCGCCGATCAGGATCACGTCCGGAGCCTCCCGAAGACTGCTTTTCAGGGCCTTGGCGTAGGAGTGGGTATCGATGCCCACCTCCCGCTGATTGACGATCGATTTTTTGTGGGGATGCACGAACTCCACCGGATCCTCGATGGTGAGAATATGGCCTCCGGCGTTGCTGTTGCGGTGATCCACCATCGCCGCCAGGGTGGTGGATTTGCCCGAGCCGGTGCCGCCCACCATCAGCAGCAGACCGCGCTTGTTCAGGATCAGCTCTGCCAGCACCGGCGGGACTTTCAGCTGTTCCAGGGTCGGGATCTGGGTGCGGATGTAACGCAGCACCATCGCCGGCTGACTCTTCTGGTGAAAGGCGTTGACCCGGAATCGCCCTTCGTCTCCGAGGGCGATGGCGAAATCCAACTCCAGATTGGCGCGATAATGCTCGAACTGGGCATCATCCATCACGCCACGGGCCGCCGCGAGAATCATGTCGGCGGTGAGAAGCTCCTTGCCCACCGAAGCCAGACGGCCATCGAGCTTCATGCGGGCCGTGGCTCCGCTGGTGAAAAAGAGATCCGAAGCCCCTTTTTCGATCATCAGCTTGAGATAGGGAGTCAGATTCATGGCGGGTTCAGTCGTCGTCTTTCTTGATCAGGGCGAGATGATCGAGTCCGGCGTTGAGGTCGCTTTTTTTGGACTCCTTGCCTTCGAGCTTGATGCGCAGACGCAATTCATTGGCGGAATCGGCGTTGCGCAGGGCATCTTCGTAGGTGATCAGATCGGATTCGTAGAGGTCGAACAGGGCCTGATCGAAGGTTTTCATGCCCAGATCGACCGATTTGGCCATCACCTCCTTGATGCCCGCCACCTCCCCCTTGAAAATCAGATCGGCGATGAGGGGAGAGCGGAGCATGATTTCGATGGCGGCGACCCGGCCTCCGCCTTTGCGTTTGATCAGCCGTTGCGACACGATGGCGCGCAGATTCAGCGACAGATCCATGAGCAGTTGATTGCGCTTCTCATGGGGAAACATGTTGATGATGCGGTCCAGGGTCTGGTTGGCGCTGTTGGCGTGCAGGGTG
>JADGBU010000018.1:16893-19192 GCA_015231295.1 Magnetococcales bacterium
GTCTTCGATGGTGATGATGTGATCGTGGCTGTCGCGGTTGCGGATGCCGAGCATCGCGGCCAGGGTGGTGGATTTTCCCGAGCCGGTGCCGCCGACCACCAGCACCAGACCGGTTTTGCTCATCACCACATCCTTGAGTGCCGGAGGCAGACCCAGTTTATCGAAATCCGGGATATCGGTGGTGATGGTTCTCAGAACCATGCCCGCCTGACCTTGCTGGATAAAGGCGTTGACGCGAAAGCGGCCCACTCCGGGGGGATTGATGGCGAAATTGCACTCTTTGGTCGCGTCGAACTCCTTGATCTGACGATCATTCATGATGGCCCGCACCAGCATCAGGCTTTGCGCGCCATCGAGGGGGGCCTTGGCCAGCGGGGTCATTTTGCCATCGAGTTTCGCGGCGGGGGGAAATCCGGCGGTGATGAACAGATCCGAGCCGCCTTTGGCGAGCATGGTCTTCAGGGCGTCGAGCATGAATTTGATGGCTTGGTCGCGTTCCATGAATGGATTCCTTGGGGGAGGAGGGCAGGGATCAAACCATCGCACCATCACGGGTCCAGGGGGATTATCCCCCTGGTGGGGTCCAGGGGCAAAGCCCTGGTGGGGTCCGGGGCCAAGCCCCGGGAAAGGCACCCCCTGATCCCGAAACCGGGTACGGATGTTCCGATCCCATCGATATCGGACAAAAAAAATCCCGGCACTCCGCCTTCCCTCTGATCCAACCAGGGGTCGCGGAGTGCCGGGATGAAGAATAAAGCGTTTCTCCCGCCCTGAAAAGGGGCGATTACTTGAGCAGGGCCCGTATATTCGGCGTCAGGGGCAGGCTGAAGTCGTTGGAGGAGAGCACCACCCCGTCGTTGGTGCGGATCAACTGGGCATTGACGAAGATGCGGTTTTTCGCGGTGACATAGCTTCCGGCGAGCACGGCGGAAACCTTGTGCGTCTTGCGGATCTCCTTGGCTTCCTGGGAGAGCACGAACTGTCCGGCACCTTTTTTGAGCAGGATTTCGTTTCTCAGGGTGATTTCGACCACCGAATGGCCGGCCTGGGTAAAGCGGGAGGCCATTTGCCGGGCCAGGAGTCGTCCCAGGGGGGAGGATTTTTCCAGATTGCTTTCATCGACGAAGGAGGCGGGCAGGATCACTTCCCGTTCCCGCAACTTTTCGCCGAGGGTCAGGACCATGCCATCGGCGGCCTGTTGGGCGATGAGGCTCGGATCGATATCGGGGGTGGAGGTTTCCGGGACCGAGACCAGGGAATAGCCTTGGGGGCCGGGGGCGGCGCAGCCTCCGGCCACCACCAGGGCGAGCAGCAGCGCGGCGCAAGTCGGGCGTGCGCAGGGCGTGAGAGCGTTCATTTGGTGACCACCGGCATGCTGGTGCCGCCATTGGAGTTGAGCAGCAGGTCACGGGTATTGGCCCCCACCGGCACTTTGGCATCCACCGAGGCGAGAACCTGGCGGCTGTTGAGGGCGATGATGCGCGAGGTGAAATCGAGGGCTTCGCGGGTTTCGGTATAGGTTCCCGTGACCACGGCGTAGGCTTTGTTATCCTGGCTGATCTTCTCGATATCGCGGGAGAGGATGAATTCACCCTGATCCTGGCGGATGGCGAGACTCTTGCGGAGTTTGGGTTCGACCACGGTGAAGCCCTGCTGCGTGAGGCGCGAGGCGACATGATCGGCGATCAGGTTGCCAAGCTCCGAGGTGTTGTCCAGCTGTCCGCGGTTGACGAAGCTGGTGACGAGCAGGGGTTTGCGTTGATGGAACGAGGGGTGATTCTTGCGCAGTTCCGCGACCAGGGCATCGGTGAGCGCGTGACTCATGCGGATGAGATCCACTTCGTTTTGAATGATGGTCGAACCGGTGGTGTTACCTTGATACGCGCCAGGCGCGACGCATCCACCCATGAATGCGGCGACGAGCAGGGTGGCGAGACCGGAGTGGAATTTCTTCATGGAGTCAATTTCCTCGCAGGGCAGAATGCTTTATTTGAACCCGTCCTTGATGTTGGCCTTGTCACGGGCGGCCTCTTTGGTGATGAGTCCTTTGTTCAGCAGTTCTTGCAAGCATTGTTCCAAAGTTTGCATGCCGAGGGCGCGTCCCGTTTGGATGGCGGAGTACATTTGCGCCACCTTGTTTTCCCGGATCAGGTTGCGCAAGGCGGGCGTGCCCACCAGGATTTCGTGGGCGGCGATCCGTCCGCCTCCTTTTTTCTTGAGCAAATTCTGAGAGATGATCGCTCGAACCGATTCGGAGAGCATGGTGCGGATCATGTCTTTTTCCGCAGCCGGGAAGACA
>JADGBU010000018.1:19225-29002 GCA_015231295.1 Magnetococcales bacterium
CGCCGAGGTGGTGTGCAGGGTGCCGAAGACCAGATGGCCGGTTTCGGCGGCGGTGAGGGCCAGTCGGATGGTCTCCAGATCGCGCATTTCGCCCACCAGAATCACATCCGGATCCTCGCGGAGGGCCGAACGGAGCGCGGCGGCGAAATTTTTGGTATCCCGATGGACCTCGCGCTGGTTGATGAGACATTTTTTTGACTCGTGCACGAATTCGATCGGATCCTCCATGGTGAGGATATGGCCGTATTCATTTCTGTTCTTGTAATCGATCATCGCGGCCAGGGTGGTGGATTTGCCCGAGCCCGTGGGACCGGTCACGAGCACCAGACCCCGGGGGGTTTCGGCGAACTCCTTGAAGATCTCCGGGGTGCCGAGCTGTTCCAGACTGAGAATTTCCGAGGGGATGGTGCGGAACACCGCCGCCGGTCCCCGATGCTGGTTGAAGGCGTTGACGCGGAACCGGGCCAGATTGGGCACCGAAAAGGAGAAGTCGCATTCATACTCCTCTTCGTACTGTTTGCGCTGTTTGTCGTTCATGATATCGTAGACCATGCCCTTGACCTCATCGGCTTCGAGAGGGGGCACGTCGATCCGGCGGATTTCGCCATCGACCCGGATGAGGGGCGGCATGCCGGCCGAAATGTGAAGGTCGGAGGCCTTGTTGCGCACGCTGAAGGCCAGAAGTTCCGAAATATCGACTTTTTTGGACATGATGCCTCTCCAAGATGCGGGTGCGGACTGGATGAAAAATCGAAAAATGATTGCGTTCCACGTCAATGCGACGGATGATCATATACGAAATCCCATCGGTCGGGCAACCGCAGTATCGACTTTTTGACAGCAAGGGAGTTGGAAGACAATGGCACTGGACACGGATCGGGCCAAAGCCCTGGAAGCGGCCATCTCGCAGATCGAGCGGCAATATGGCAAAGGATCCATCATGCGGATGAGTTCTGCGGCTGCCGTGGATGTTCCGGTGATCTCCACCGGTTCGTTGGGGGTGGATCTGGCGTTGGGAATCGGCGGCGTGCCCCGGGGCCGGGTGGTGGAGGTGTTCGGTCCGGAGGCCTCCGGAAAAACCACGCTGGCGTTGCATGTGGCCGCCGAAGTGCAGCGCGCCGGCGGGGTCGCCGCCTTCGTCGATGCCGAGCACGCCCTCGATCCCGCCTATGCCCGGCGATTGGGCGTGGATATCGATCAACTGCTGATCAGCCAGCCGGATACCGGCGAACAGGCTCTGGAAATCGTCGATATGCTGGTCCGCTCCGGCGCGGTCGATCTGGTGGTGGTGGACTCGGTGGCCGCCCTGACCCCCAAGGCCGAACTGGAAGGCGAAATGGGCGACAGCCATATGGGTCTGCAAGCCCGGCTCATGTCCCAGGCGTTGCGGAAATTGACCGGTTCCATCAATCGATCCCAGGCGGTGGTGCTGTTCATCAACCAGATCCGCCAGAAGATCGGCGTGATGTTCGGCAATCCCGAAACCACCACCGGCGGCAACGCGCTCAAGTTTTACGCCTCGGTGCGCCTCGACATCCGCCGCGTGGCCGCGCTCAAGGACAAGGAGCAGGTGGTGGGGGCGCGCTGCAAGGTCAAGGTGGTCAAGAACAAACATGCGCCGCCGTTTCGCACCGTGGAGTTCGACATCAACTACGGCGAGGGAATCTCCCTGGAAGGGGAGGTGCTGGATATGGCCGTGGATGAAAAGATCATCGAAAAATCCGGAGCCTGGTTCTCCCTCGACGGAGAGCGGATCGGGCAGGGCCGGGAGAATGTCAAGCAGTACCTCCGGGAGAACCGGGAGGTGCTCTATGGATTGGAGGATCGTCTGCGGGCCCATTTCGGTCTCGCGCCCAAGCGGGGCGGCGAAATCGCCAACATGTCCGGAGGGGTGGCCTCTCCCAAAAGCGGAGGCGGTGGCAAGGGGGGCTCGCGTGCGCCCAAGGCGGCCTCCCGTCCCGCCGCATCGGCGGACGACGCCTATGAAATGGATGGAGGGGATGGTTGAATCCGCCTGCCGGCATCATCCTTGATGCCTCGTTGCGGCAGGAACTGGAGACCCGCTATCTGGCGTATGCCCTCTCCACGATCATCAGCCGCTCGTTGCCCGATGTCCGCGATGGCCTGAAACCGGTCCATCGTCGGATTCTCTTCGCCATGCGCGCCCTGAATCTCGATCCGGGATCGGCCTACAAAAAGTCGGCGCGGGTGGTCGGGGATGTGATCGGCAAATTCCATCCCCATGGCGATCAGGCCGCCTACGACGCCATGGTCCGTCTGGCCCAGGATTTCGCGGTGCGTTATCCGTTGGTGGATGGCCAGGGCAACTTCGGCAACATCGACGGCGATGGCGCGGCGGCCATGCGTTATACCGAGGCGCGCCTCACCGTGGCCGCCCGGGCGATGATGGAGGATCTGAACCTCGATGTGGTGGATTTCGTCGCCACCTACGACGGTTCCCTGGAAGAGCCGACGGTGTTGCCGTCGCGCTTTCCCAATCTGCTGGCCAACGGCTCGACCGGCATCGCGGTGGGCATGTCCACCTCGATTCCGCCCCACAATGTCGGCGAAATTCTCGACGCCTGTCTGCATCTGATCCGCGAACCCGAGGCCACCGTGGATCGTCTGCTCGACATCGTGCCGGGTCCGGATTTTCCCACCGGCGGGGTGGTGGTCGCCGACCGGGCCGAACGGTTGACCATCTACGAAACCGGACGGGGATCGCTGCGTCTGCGGGCCCGGATTCTCCGCGAGGAGCTGCCCCGGGGCGCGTGGCGTCTGGTGGTGACGGAAATTCCCTATCAGGTGCAGAAATCCCGGCTGATCGAGCGCATCGCCGAATTGATCGTCGAACACAAATGCATGTTCCTCGAAGATGTGCGGGACGAGTCCGACGAACGGGTGCGGATCGTGCTGGAGCCCAAATCCAGCCGCGTGGATCCGGAAATGGTGCTCGCCTATCTGTTCAAGAATACCGACCTGGAAACCCGGGTGACGATGAATTTCAACGTCATCGATCAGGGCCGACCCAAGGTGATGGATCTGGTCAGTCTGCTCAAGGCGTGGCTGACGCATCGGTTTCAGGTGCACGGACGGCGCGCCCGTTATGAACTGGCGCGCATCGGCGAGCGGCTGCATCTGTTGGCGGCCCATCTGATCGCCCACCTCAACATCGACGAGGTGGTGGCGATCATCAAGGAACACGACGATCCGGCTCCGGTGCTGATGGCCCGTTTCGAGCTGGATCGGGATCAGGCCGAGGCGATCCTGAATCTCCGTCTGCGCGCCCTGCGACGCCTGGAGGAGATGGAAATCCGCAAGGAGATGGCCGACAAGGAGGCCAGAGCCCGCGAGTTGACCGCCATGCTCGACGATGACCGGTTGATGTGGGTGGCCATCGAAGGAGAGCTGGCCCGGACCCGTCAGGAGTTCGCCGACCCCAGACGCACCGAACTGGCGGGCGCGCCTCCGCCCGAGGTGATCCTCAAGCCCGAGGATCTCACCCCCCGGGAGGCCGTGACCGTGATTCTGTCGCGTTTGGGTTGGGTGCGCACCGTGCGGGGGCACGAGGAGATCGTGACCGAAAAGTTGCGCTTCAAGGGCGAAGACAGCCTGCTGATGGCGATCAAGGCCCACGCCAACGATCAGATCACCTTCATCACCGCCTCGGGCAAGGCTTTTTCCATGCTGGCGGATCGACTGCCCGCCGGCAAGGGGTTCGGCGACCCGTTGACCGTCCTCTTCAATATAGAAGGGGGCGACGCGGCGATCTGGGTGCTGGCTCCGGACCCGGAACGGGAATATTTCGTGGTGACGCGGCAAGGGCAGGGCTATCGGGTGCCGGGAGCCGATTTGATCGCCAGCCGACGCGACGGCAAGCAGTGGTTGACCCTGAAACCCAACGATACCTTGTTGCATCTGCATCCGGTCAAGGGCAGCGAGGTGGCGGCCATCAGTCGGGGGCGCAAAATGTTGGTCTGTCCGCTGGCGGAATTTCCGGTTCTGTCGCGGGGGCAGGGGGTGCGGATTCAATATCTGCTGTCGGACGAAGTGTTGATGGATGCCATCACCTTCCGGCCCGAAGAGGGCGTGACCCTCGATACCGGCAAAAAGCAAAAAACCTTTACCGATCTGACCTTGTGGCGGGGTCGCCGGGCGACCCGAGGGGCCATGCTGCCTCATGGCTTCTTGTCCGGGGCGGTGTTCGCGGGCAGCGGCGTCTCTCCCTGGGAAGCGGGCAAAGGGTACACCCGCGAGATGTTTTGAGTCGTCGGCACGGGAGAGGTGTTGATTTTATGGGGGGGTAGATATTTTTTGTTGTGATTTTTTCGGTTTCGTTGCTAGAGTCTCTCTCTCTGGCGTGAATGCCGGGAGCTCCGGGTTCGCAGAGAGGGCGATCCGAGAAAAAAACTTGACATCTTGTCGTTCATGATCGCATCATGGGATAAATTTGCAGAAATGTAGGATCATCCTTGGTCTGATCATGTTATCCAAAGGTCTGCACCTCGTGGACCAATCCGAATCAATCTGTGCCGGTTCTTTATGTGACGCTTTAATGAGTTGATAGACCATGACCCCCGCAGAGGGAGCGTCAAACTTTTCTAATGTTTTCTTTGTTCTGGGAGTTTGTAAAAAATGAGACAGTGGGCTCTTCAATCCAAGAATTTCAAAGGCAGCTCTTTGTTGGCCATGGCCGGTGCGGTCGCTCTGGTTGTCGGAACGGCAGCCTGTGGCGGTGGCGGCAGTAGCAGCAGTGTCGATGAGGGCACCACCCTGTCCGGTCTGGCCAGCGACGGTCTGCTCTCCGGTGCCACGGTGAATGTCTACTCTCGTGACAGCGCCACGGTTTGTACCTCCACCACCACCACCACGACCGGTACCTATACTCTGAAGGTTCCGGCCAGTTGTGCCGCTCCGTTGCGCATCGAAGTGAGCGGGGGTACCGACTTGACCACCAATCGGCCCAATGACCTGACCCTGAAATCCATCGTGACCAGCTCCACTCAGACCACGGCCAACCTGTCGCCCCAGACCACCTTGATGACCCATGCCATGCTGCAGGCCTCTGGTGGCACCCTGACCGCCCTGGCGGGCAAGTCGTCGGCTGAACAGGCCCAGTTGTTGAGCACGGCGGCCACTGCGGTCATGCAGGCCTTCGGGTTCGGCGCGGATGCGAATCTCGCCACCTTCAACCCGATGACCACCCCCATCACCACCGCTGCCATGGTCAGTGCCTACAAGAATGCAGCCGACGCGGCGGGTGAAGTGATCCGTCGTCTGACCAGCTCCCTGGGTACGGCCTCTTCGAATTCGGTCGCCCTCGCCATGCAGGAGATCGGTCAGATGCTTGGTGGAGACACCACCAGTGCTGCGATCGGTGGCGGCTCCTCCCTCTCGACCACCAGCCTCCAGGCTCTCCTGAGTGCCCAGAACGCGGTCGTCAGTGCCGAAATCATGAAAGGCAGCCTCTCCAGAAACGTCATCGCTTCGACCGGTGGTCTGTCCAGTGCCGGCACCTTGAATACCACCTCGGCTCTGTCCGCGCTCTCCACGAAGTTCCTGCAACAGATCAAGAAAGACATCACGGTCGCTCTCTCCCTGAATGTCTTGAGCCAGGCGATTTACAACACGCTGAATACCGCCGCCAATACCGCGTTGAGCAACAATGGTCAGGTGGCGGCCGTCACCATTTCCGGCACGGCTCTGAGCAGCACCATCTCCAGCACGGTCGTCAGCAATATTTCGACCACGGCCACCGCCGCTCTGAATGCGGTCAACTTCCGTGTTCAGCCCGAAGTGACCGTCACCGACTATCCCGCCGGCACCGTGGCTTCCGCCGTCGAGCAGACCCTGGAACAGAATGTCAGCAACCGGGTCATGACCGCCGATGTCGGCACCACCAATCAGAATCCGCCGCTCAATGCCACCAACCTCAGCAATGTGGCTCATAGCACCGGCATGGCACCGACGATCAACTTCGAGTTGGATAACCTCACCAGCAACCGGGGGACCGGTGTCGCGATCGTGACCGCCACCTTGATCGACGGTGACGACGACACCCGTGACAGCGGCGAGCGTTATCTCTCCGCGAACACCGCCTACAACTGGAGCAACGATGGCACCACCCTCACCTTGACCGCTCCGGCCAACGGTGTTGCGGCTGTGACCTACTACACCGCCAATGCCACCGCTCCGGCTGCGGCGACCCTGACCAATACCGAAGCCGATCTCATGACCGTGACCCAGGATGGCGCCTCGGTGCCGGCAACCCTGAAGCTGAAAATCGCTTCCCTGTTCAGCCGTCTCTCCGCCACCTCCCTGAATGCCAATGCCACGGCGGGCAACTATTATTACAAGGTGACGATCACCGGTATGCCTCTGTCGGCCTGTGATTTCGACGAAACCACCTGCACCCCGGCCAATGCGAAACCGTTCACGACGGTTCAGGGCATGATTGCCGCTGAGTAAGTTCAGTGCTGTGTGGATCCGAAAAACGCGCCCCTTGTTGGGCGCGTTTTTTTTTATCGTGAACGGCTCCTGTTCGGTTTCGGCCTCTTGTTTGCAGAGAGGGCGGCAGGAATGTGTGAAATCAACCGGGATCTGAAACATGAATAGCATGGTGAAACGCATTGGATGGCTGGCCCTGTTGGGAGGGATGACGTTCCCGGCTTTTTTGAAGAGTGCGCCTCTGGATGAGTTTCTGACCGCCAACCCCGGTTTCGATCCGTGGCACGGAGAGGGAGAGGTGGGGTTGGATATGATGAACAGTGCGGTGGATCTGTTCAACGTGCGGGGAGATCCGGATCCCAGAAACAGTGCCATTGGGGATTATCGGGGGGTTCATCTGCGGGGGGGGTTGGCGTTGACCCGTCGGTTGTGGATGGATGGCGGCGCATGGAAGCGTAAAGTCATCACTCCCTATGATAATGGCGAAAGCATGACGTTGCATGGCGCGGCACAATTTCAGGTGACGCACGCATTCGGCGTGTTTCCCGCCGTGGCGTTGCGTCTGAGCGGCTGGCGCGATTCGGCCTCCGAGGCGGTCAAGAGTTCCCGCTCTTCGGTCGTGATTGGGGGAAATACCGTCACCTCGGAGCAGATTCGTGTGGAAGAGCCCCGGGATGAACAGATGCAGGTGGATTTGATTCAAACCTGGAACCCCAGCCAGTCCACATCGCTGAGCATGTTCGTCAGTTATGGCAAGAGCAGCGTTGATTTTGATCGGGTGTATGCCTCGGATCTGGCCGCAGGCGGATTGACCGCCACCGGTCAATTTCAACTCACGCCCTATACGTTTTCGAATGGTGTCCAGGGCATTTCAGGCGTTTGCACCAGCCAATGCGGGCAGATGTTGGATTTCAAGGTTCCGGCACCCAATGGCCAAAGTGTGCCCGAAGGGCTCAATATCGGCTATGAATCGGATTATTATCAAGCGGGTGGCATGTATTCCTGGCTCTCGCCTCAATGGCGGGCCAGGCTGGGCTATCGTTTCGTGAAGTGGAATCGCGATGTGGATGAGGCCGTTTCTCAGATGGGTAAGGCGGTCATCGATACCAATCACTTCGTGACCGGCGAGGTGGGATACAAGCCCCCCTTCCCGTGGTTCGAGCATGCGGGACTCTTCTTGCGCGGGCAGGTGATGATGAATCAATTTGTCGGTGAAATTCCATTCTCTTATAACGCCTTCAGCGCGCACAAGTTCGATACCCGATATGGATTGGTCACGATGGGGGTGACCGGGGGCTTCTGACCCCTGTTTTTTTCGAGGGGCGCAGCGGGTTGCGTCTGTTCTCCTTTGCGACTGGCCTCCGTGAGTGCTATACCTTTCGTATCCACAATCGCGAGTGCGGTGCCGTCAAGACATTTGTCTTGGCTGCCTGCTCTTCAAAGACAAACAAAGGGGATGGCTGATGAATCGTACTTTATTTGCCGGCACTTTGCTGGCCATGATGATTGGGATGGGAGCCTCTGCCAATGCCGCCGAGTTCGGCACGGCGGACGAGGCCAAGGCCATGCTGGAAAAGGCGGTCGCCGCCGTCAAGGCAGACAAAGCCAAGGCTTTGGAGATGTTCACCAAAGGCGAAGGGGGCTTCAAGGATCGTGATCTGTATCCGGGTTGCGGCGATCCCGCAGGCGTGTTTTCGGCCCATCCGTCGCTGGTCGGGAAAAGTCTGAAAGAGCTCAAAGACAAGACCGGAAAGGCGCTCGGTGCGGAGATGTACGCGGTCGCACAGGATGGCAAGATCAGCGAGGTCAGCTATATGTGGCCGCGCCCCGGCACCACCGATCCGGTTCAGAAGGTCAGTTTTGTGACCAAGGTGGGTGATCAGGTCTGTTATGTGGGCTACTACAAATAATCTGTAAACTTCCCCCCTCACGAAGCTTGGCTTGATCAAGCGTCGGAGGGGGGATCCCTCTCGTCAACCCTGCTGCAAGGCGGGACGGCGACTCTCTCCCATGAAGACCATCGACCAGGTGGAATCGGGCTCCTGGGCGGGTCGATGTGTGCGATAGACGGTTCCCCCCACCTCCTGTCGTTCGCGTCCTGCGTCGATCATGCGGGCAACGGCCAGTTCCAGCTCCTGGCGATTGGCGCAATAGCCCAGTTCCAAATCCACCAGACGGGTATCCGAAGTCCAGAAGTAGTGTCCGGGTCCGTGAAACCAGTCATTGGGCCAGTGGTGTGTCGGCATCGTGGCTTTCTCCCTGAAATGGCTGCGTGGGGTGAGGGGGCCCGGCGCGATCCGGCGGGGTGAGCGAGACCCTGCGGACCGCGCCATATTGGACATGAGCATTCCTGAACTGGTTCCCAGGAAGTGTCCAGAACGACATGCGGCACCGGACAACCGGACTGCTGAAGCGGGCCAGGGCAAAGCCGTATTCCACTTCATGCCTCTGCCATCTGAATTCCTATTATGCAATTAGCGTGCAAAAGCGTTCGATGGCCTTCAACAGCGCGTGAACGGTTCATTCCGGGGGATCGGTTTGGATCGGGAATCGGTCATTATTGCCTGGTGAATGCCTCGATGGGTTGAATTCGGGACTTTTTTGTCCCGTGATTTTTCGTTGAGTCACCGTTTGCGCTCCGGATGTGTCTGAGGCGAGCGGCGCGGATCACAGGGTGCAGATTGTATGCAGGGTTGCCGTTTTTTTAAGCAGCGCGGCCATGAATATGCTCTTGGGGTGGGCATGGAGCGGTCGCTGGTCTGGGTCTGACCTGGAACGGGAGAAAAAACACCTTAAGTGATATAGAATTCAGGAATGGTTTTGATGAAATTTTAATGTTTTCCTCCGCTCTTTATTGCCCGTTTTGATTTTCCATTCTTCATACTTTGTCCATACATCCATTCCATCTGAAGGAGTTGTCATGGACATTTTCTATCTGGGGTTGACCGTTCTTTTTTTCCTGGTCTCGGGCGCGCTGGTATCTGTGTTCACAAGGCTTGGGAGATCCTGAATGAATCCACTCTATCTGATCGGCCTGATGGTGACGGTCGCCGTATTCGTTTATCTGATCGCGGTTTTGTTTCAACCGGAGCGATTCTCATGAGCAGCGGCATCAGTCCAGACTATTCACCCTTTTTCAGGAAACGTGTTCCATGACTACCAATGGAATTTTGCAACTTGTGCTTTACCTGTCGGCCCTGTTGCTGCTTGCCTGGCCTCTTGGGTCGTATATGGCCAGCATCTATGGAAAACAGCAGCCATCGGGAGTGCGTTGGCTCTTGCCCGTGGAACGGTCCATTTATCGCTTGTGCGGCATCCGCGAAGACGAGG
>JADGBU010000296.1 GCA_015231295.1 Magnetococcales bacterium
GCTATGAAAAACCTCATCGCTTCCTTGATGTTGGGCGTGCTGTGCCTCGCCGCCCCGGCCATGGCCGCAGAGAGTCTGCACGTGATGGATCCCTGGATCCGGGCCGCCCCGCCGGTGGCGCAGACCCAGGCCGCCTACATGACCCTCCACAATGTCGGCACCCAGGAAAAAGTCCTGGTGGGTGCCAGCACGCCCGCCTTCGCCAAGGTGGAGGTCCACGAGACCGTCCAGCACGAAGGCAAGAGCCTCATGCGCCCCAAACCGACCCTGCCCATCGCTCCGGGAGCCCAGGTGCAACTGGCTCCGGGAGGCCTGCACATCATGCTGATCGGACCGCAGAAGCCCTTGCAACCCAAGGAACAGGTGACGATCACCCTGAAATTCTCCGATGGCAGCGCGCTCCCGGTGATCGCCGAAGTGCGGGAAGCCACCGCCGCATCCCCCAAAGGAGCGGGTGGCGAGCATCAGCATCACTGACGGCCCAGACCACGCACCAGACCACTCCCGGCCTCTCCAGGCCGGGAATCCGGTGAGTCGAAATCACATGGAACCCTGAATATGGCCAACTGCACACGCGCCTCTCGCTTTCGGACCTCCGGATGGCGACTCTTTTTGTCGCTGCTGATCGCCGGAGTGCTGTCGATTCTGCCCGGTGGTCTCCTGATCGCCGAGGAGGAGCCGCCGCCAGAGGAGGTGCCGGAGATCAACCTTCCCGTCGAACCGGTCGCAGGCGGTCAGGAGGCGGAGTTCCTGAAACCCCTCAAGCAGTTGCAAGGGCTGAAAACCGCACCCGGAATCACCCTGGATCAACTGCGCGCCAAAGACGGCAAAAAGGCCGGCACTCAACCCCTGATCCCGCGTCAGGTGGGCACCTCGCTGCTGGAGGCCGACTACTCTCTGCGCGCCAAAGCCTCTCTGATGCAGTTTGGCTACAACATGTTCCGTCAGGTCAAAGACCGCACCGCGCCCGTGGTCGGCTCCGCCCCGGACTCCTACATTCTGGGTGTCGGGGACGAACTGCTGATCTCCTTTCGCGGACGCAACGAAAAAAGCACCACCGCCAAGATCGATATGGAAGGACAGGTGCTGATTCCGTCGCTGGCGGAACCCCTGATGGCCTTGGGTCGTCCATTCGGCGAATTCCGCGAAGAGCTTCGGGAGAAGGTCCGCACCACTCAGGTTGGAACCGAAGTTTTTGTTTCCATTGGTTCCTTCCGCTTTTTTTCGGTCTATGTGATGGGAGAAGTGACCACTCCCGGCATCCATCGCGTCACCGGACTCTCCACCCTGCTCGACGCCTTGAGCGCGGCTGGCGGCATCCGCAAGACAGGCTCCCTGCGCGCCGTGCAACTGCATCGCAACAATCAGGTGCAGACGATCGATCTTTACTCCCTGCTCACCCGGGAGGGCAACGGCAACGATCCCACCCTGGCCATCGGCGACCGGATCGTGGTGCCTCCCATCGGACCGGTGGTCGGCATCTCCGGACTGGTGAAACGTCCCGGCATCTACGAACTGGCCCCGGATCAAAAAGCCATCGACCTCAAAGCCCTGATGGAATTTGCCGGCGGCACGGTCTCTCCCCAGGGAAACCGTTACTCCGTCCTCAAGTCGGATGCCCAGGATCGCGAGCACCTGGTGGAGGTCAACGCCGCCAAGCATCCGAAAATCAACAATGGCAACATCGTGCTGGTCGAGTCGAAACTCGGCCCCACCCTGATGGGTGAGGTGGGGCTGGAAGGCCATGTCAGCCGCCCCCATACCCGCTCGCTGCAATCGGCCCCGACGGTACGCACCCTGATTGCCGACCCCGAACTGTTGCTGCCCGATCCCTATCTGCCTTTCGGCGTGATCTACCGCACCGATCCCAAAACCCGCGTCCGTTCGTTTCTGCCCATCGACATGGGCCTGATCGTGGGACGGGAAGAGTTGGACCAACCCCTGATGAATCACGATATCCTGATCGTGTTGAGTCAGGAGGATATACGGTTTCTCTCCTCCGATCGGGTGGCGTCGGCGTTGCAGAAAAAACCGATCAAAAATCAATGTATCGCCCTCGCGCGACTGGAGGCGGTGGCCGCCGCTTCGGATCCGTTGCGTTTTTCCAACCTCTTCCAGTTGCAAGAGATGGGTGCCATCACCGGCAAAGGAACGATCGACGCCCCCCTGCCCCCCCAGGAGTCCGCCGACTCCCTGCGACTGACCACCGCCACCCAGTTGCAAGAGACCCCGGGAGCAGCCCGACTCAACGCCGCGATTCCGGTCGCCGCGCCCACCGGCCAAGAGCCTCCGGCTCCCCCGTGCCCGGATCTCTTCAACAAATTTCCGGACCTGCTGCCGCTGATGCTCGACAACTCCGTGCTGCTGGAAGGCAATACCGATCGCCCCACCCTGTTTCCCGTGCTGCCGGGCACCCGCATGGCCGATATCATCCCCGTGGCCCAGGGGGTGGTGGGCGCGACCCGGTTTGACAAAAGCCTCACGATGAAATTCCAGATCGATCGCAAACGGGGTGCCCAGGACAGTTCGCGCAACATGATCGCACTGCCGGGACCGGAGTTCCCAGGCTTTGTCCTGCAACCCGGCGATGTGTTGAGCTTCAAGATCGGACAGGTCAGCATGACCGGCCATGTGGTCCGGGAGCAGCAACGCAGCCTGCAATCGGTCCCCTCGGCGCGATACTTCCTGCTCGACGCCGACGTGGTGAAACCGGATCCCTATCTGCTGTTCGGCGTGCTGCGCCGGGTCGATCCCGCCAGCCGCAACCAGAAACTGCTCTCCGTCAACCTCGACGCGGTACTCAAGGGAGAGAACGGCAGCGATGTCATCCTCCAGGACAAAGACGAACTGGTGATTCTGTCCGCCCAGGATGTGCGCTTTCTCTCTCATCCGCTGGTCCAGTCGGTGCTGTTGGGCAAGCCGCCCCGGAAACCCTGCGCCTCTTTGCGCCATCTGGCGGACCTGACCTCCGCCTCGGACGCCTATCGCTTCAGCAGTGCCATCAACCTTTCGATCACCGAATTCGAGCACGACAAGGGAACCGCCCAAAAGGCCACGGACAAAACCTCCACCATGCTCTCGGCGGAAGGACCAGGAGTGCAACGAAACGACTGCCCGGCCATTTTCGAGCGTTATCCGGAAATC
>JADGBU010000019.1:0-1901 GCA_015231295.1 Magnetococcales bacterium
ATGGTGTAGATGGCCCGCAGTCCTTTGAAGGAGTCGGCCATGGCGGCGCATTCGACTTCGAGGGTTTCCAGGAGTTCGCCGGCCTGCTCCTGCATGATGGAACGCAACTCTTTCACGATCTGCGAGGAGGCGCCGCGAATGGCGGTGTGAAAGGTGATGTCGGAGGTCAACAACATGATCTGGTTGTAGGTGGCCTGGGTCTCGGCCAGGGATTCCGAGAAGATGGTGGCCAGATCCGCATTGCTCATCTCCAGACGCCGGATGGTCAGGGGAACCCGTCGCAGCATCACCCCGGCGTTCATGATCTTGGGCGCGCCCTGTTCCGAAAAGTCGCCGTTGATGGTCTGCACCGCTTCGGCGGCCTGGAGCAGTTCATCGCCCTTCTGATGTCCCTCTTCGTGGATGCGCCGCGCCAACTCCTGGATCGCTTCGGTGAGGGTTTCGAGTTTGCCGTATCCTCGGGTGTTGACATCCCGGGTGAGAGAGGAGAGGCGGTGAGCGGTCTTGTCCAGGGTTTCCATGGACTTGTGGGCCATGAACAGGGTGTTTTCGGTCTGGGAGAGGGTCTTGAGCACTTCCGAAAGCAGCGAGTCGTCGAGAATCGGGAGCTTGAGCATCGCCGCCAGATGATAGGCGGCCTCGGCGACATCCTGCTGCAACTCCATGCTGACGTTTCGGGCGGCGAAGATGGTTTTTTTCTGGGCCTCGGCCAGATCGGAGATGCGGGTCAGATGTTGATGCATCGCCTGGACGGCGGTGGAGAGATCCGAGGTGGTCTCTTCCAGTTGATCGATGGAGATGCGCGTCACCATGGCGAACCAGCGCAGGGATTCGGGGTCGCCGTTGGCGGAGGCGAGTCTGGCCTTCGCCTGACTCAGGGCTTCGCTCACATGGGCCAGTCGTTGCGCGCTGATGTCGTCATACTGCATGGTTTGCATCATGTCGAACAACACGCCATTATTGGATTCGGCATGGCCTTCGATCTTCTGACAGGCCTGATCCACGGCGATGATCGATTGACCCATGCGCCCGATCACCTCCCGGCTGCGGGGTTTGAGCACCTTCAGCCGATGGCTGGAAAGATCCATGTCGGCGGCCATGCGACGGGCCAATTGCTGCATCAGGGTGGAGGCGTCGCGCAGGGAGGAGATCAGGTCATGGATCAGCGGGCGGATCTGCCGCATCAGGCTGTCGATGATGGCGCACTGGGTCTGACGCTCTAAGGCGTCGCTGCCCTGATTGAGAATCTGATCGCCCATCAGGGGCAGAAAGGCATCCTGTTCCAGGGTGAGCGACCAGAGGATCAGGCCATCGGTGGTCTTGACGAAGGCCAGTGTCTGGTCCATCAACGATTCCATGAGCTTCAGGGCCGCTTCGACCTCGCGGTGGATGCGGGTCAGCTCCTGTTGCAGCGGGGTGAGCCCCTGGGCTTTGCCCTTGACCGAATGACGCTCCCGGATCGCGGAGGCCCGGCTGGCACTGGAGGTGAAACTGGCGGAAAATCCCCCCATGTGATCGACGATGGCATGGAAACCCGCCGAACCGTGTGCGGGCATCCGGTCGAGGGAGGCGACGATTTTATCCAGTTGCGACAGGGCGCGGGAGAGGGGATCGGTTTGGCTCATCGGTGAGGACTCCGGGGATGGAATAAGTTTCAAAAATAGTCGGGATGGATTGTATCAAGGTTTAGTCGGACACAAAAGGCTGGTCAAGCGAGAGGAATTACGGGTATTCTGAATTTTTTGACCTGGGTTGGATCCACGGGGAAAATCCCGGAGCGATGGAGAAGAAGCATGAACTTGAAAGTGGTGGAGCACGACGGACAGCATCCGCCGGTGCCGGCGGATGATCTGGGAGGGATCTCCAGCGAGGATCTGCGCCGTGTGGTGGAGCGGATCGAA
>JADGBU010000019.1:1976-28894 GCA_015231295.1 Magnetococcales bacterium
GATGGGATTCGATCCCAAGATTGTGCGCAAGGTGGTGCGTCTGCGGAGCATGGAGCCCCATCAGGTCGAAGAGGAAGAGACCTTGACCGATCTCTACAAGCGCGCGCTGGGCATGGAATGAACGACGGGAAATCGGCATGAGCGCGGCCTGGATGACGCTGTTTGTTTCGTCGCCTCGGGGCATGGAGTCCCTGCTGGCCGACGAGTTGCGACTCGCGGGGGCGCGTCGGGTGCGTCCCTTGACGGCGGGGGTCTCCTGCGAGGGGGATTTCGCCGTGGTGTGTCGGATCTGTCTGCATTCGCGGGTGGCCAGTCGGCTGCTGCTGCCTTTGGCGCGGGTGCCCGCCGACGACCTCGACGCCTTTTATCAGGCGGTGACGGCGCTGCCCTGGGAGGATCATCTGCGGTCCGATGGCACGTTGACGGTCGATTTCTCCGGGACCAACGCCCTGATGCGTCATACCCGCTTCGGCGCGATGAAGGTCAAGGATGCGGTGGTGGATCGCTTTCGCGACCGCTCGGGAGAGCGTCCCTCGGTCCGCTTCGAGCGGCCCGATCTGCGGATTCACGCCCGCCTCAACGAAGAACGGAATGAGGTGGATCTCGGCATCGATCTGTCCGGCGAGGCGTTGCATCGGCGCGGCTATCGGGTCAACGTGGGCCGGGCTCCCCTCAAGGAGAATCTGGCCGCCGCGATTCTGCTCCTGGCCGGATGGCCGGAGATCGCCCGCTCCGGAGGACGGCTGCTGGATCCGATGTGCGGTTCCGGCACGCTCCTGATCGAAGGCGCCTGGATCGCCGGAGATGTGGCTCCCGGATTGTCCCGGAACCATTTCGGATTCACCGGCTGGCTGGGTCGCGACGACGGGGTGTGGCAGGGAATCCTCGCCGAGGCCAGAGAGCGGGCCAGAGCCGGAAGAGGGGCCATTCCGGCGATTTTCGGATACGATCAGGATCAGCAGGCCATCGACGCGGCGATGGAAAATATCGCCGGTGCCGCCATGACCGGACGGATTCAGGTGGAACGGCGTGGCCTGGAACATCTGGAACGCCCCTTGGGCGTGCCCGGACTGGTGGCGGTCAATCCGCCCTACGGGGAGCGTCAGGGGGATCTGGCCCGGCTGGAGTCCACTTATGCCTTGCTGGGCAATCGGTTGCGCACTAGGCTGCAGGGGTGGCAGGGGGCGGTGTTCACCTCCGAGCCTTCGTTGGCCGCCGCGTTGCGGGTGCGCCCCCGGAGCACCAGAACTTTATATAATGGCGCATTGCCCTGTCGTCTGCTGCTGCTCGATCCGGCGGAGTCGCCCAAACCGGAGCGTCCGCCCGAGCCGGTCGAGGAGCCGACGCAGCCTCTGCCCGATCCGGGGGATCCCGCCGCGCCGGGAGCGGTGATGTTCGCCAACCGGCTGAAGAAAAATCGCAAACGTCTCGATCGCTGGCTCAAGAGGGAAGCGGTGAGCTGCTATCGTCTCTACGACGCCGACATGCCCGAGTATGCCGTGGCGTTGGATGTGTATGGCCCCTGGATTCATCTGCAGGAGTATCGTCCGCCTTCGGGGATCGATCCGGCGGTGGCCCGTCGTCGTCTGGGAGAGGTGTTGGCGGCCATTCCGGTGGCGTTGGGGGTTCCGGCGGAGCGGATTCACTGCAAGACCCGCCGCCGTCAATCCGAAGGCGCGGGCGGACAGTATCGCAAGATGGGGGAGGAGGGTGAATTCGTCACCGTGGAGGAGGGGGGATTGCGGTTTCTGGTCAATTTCACCGACTCGCTGGATGTGGGACTGTTTCTGGATCACGCCCCGTTGCGGCGCATGATTCGCGAGGCGAGCGGGGGCCGACGGTTTTTGAATCTCTTCGGTTATACCGGCACCGCGTCGGTTTATGCCGCTTCCGGGGGGGCGGTTTCCACCGTGACCGTGGATCTCTCCCGCAACTATCTGGAGTGGGCGGGGCGCAATCTGGCCTTGAACGGCTTTTCCGGCCTGGCCCATCGTCTGGTGCGCGCCGACTGCCTGGAGTGGCTGGCCGAGGCCTCCCGGAATGCCGCCGGCGAACGGTTCGATCTGATTCTGCTCGATCCCCCGACCTTTTCCAATTCGGCGCGCATGGAGCGTCCGTTCGATCTGCAACGGGAGCATCCCGCCCTGATCGGTCAGGCGATTCGTCTGCTCGCGCCTGGGGGGGTGTTGTTTTTTTCCAACAACTCGCGTCGGTTCCGGTTGGATCGGGAGTCCCTCCCTTCCGGCCTGGAGGTGCGCGACATCACTCGTGAAACCATCGGACCCGACTTTCAGGGACATGAACGGATTCACAACTGTTGGCGTCTCTCCTGGGCCTAGAGGGGGGCGGGCAAGATTTTTTTGGCGTTCGCGTCGTGATTCGGGTAGATTATTCAGACAAGTTATGGGCGCGGCTTCGAGGTCGCGTAAACCGCTCGTGTTGGGATTAGCGTTTCCGGAGGTGTATGATGAGTGGCAAGGAAGAGTTTCGCCTGGTGACACGGAGCGATTTCGATGGCCTCGTGTGTGCGGTATTGCTGAAAGAACTGGGGATCATCAACGACATCAAGTTCGTGCATCCCAAGGATATGCAGGATGGCAAGATCGCGATCACCGATCGCGATATCACCACCAACCTGCCGTATGTGGAAGGGGTCCATCTCGCCTTCGACCATCACCTGAGCGAGACCATCCGGCGTGGTGTGGAGAAGCCCGACAATCACATCATCCATCCCGATGCCCCGTCGGCGGCCCGGGTGGTTTATGATTATTATGGGGGCGCGGCCCGTTTCACCCGCATCTCCCAGGAGATCATGGAGGCGGTGGACAAGGGGGATGCGGCCCGTTTCAGCCGGGAGGAGATTCTCCATCCCACCGGTTGGGTGCTGATGAACTATCTGATGGATGCCCGGACCGGTCTGGGACGCTTCCGCAGCTTCACGGTTTCCAACTATCAGTTGATGATGCAGTTGATCGACAACTGCCGCGAAATGACCATCGAAGAGATCCTGAAGTTGCCGGATGTCAAGGAGCGGGTCGATGTCTATTTCGAGCACGAGGGCAAGTTCAAGGAGCAGTTGGAGCGGTGCTCCACGGTTCACGGCAATCTGGTGGTGCTCGACCTCCGCAACGAGGAGACCATCTGGGCTGGAAACCGGTTCATGATTTATGCCCTCTATCCCCAGTGCAACATTTCGATTCATGTGCTGTGGGGCTTCCAGAAGCAGAATACCGTGTTCGCCATCGGCAAATCGATTCTCGATCGCGGCTCCAAGACCAATGTGGGCGAATTGGCCCTGAGCTATGGCGGTGGTGGTCATCAGAACGCCGGCACCTGTCAGGTCGCCAACGATGTCGCCAGCGAAACGTTGCAGGCATTGATCGCCCGGATCACCCAGGACGGTTGACTCTCCGCATTTCCGCCGCATCCGGCGTTCCCTCGGGAGGCCGGATGCGCGCTTCCTGTGTTTTCAGGCCCATGCCGGGTGATGGTTGTCGAACTTCGGAGCTCCGTTGTGAACGCCATGCCGGTTCTTTGTTCCGGAGCTTTTCCGGATCCGCAAGCGTTGCTGCTCTCCGATGATCGGTTGATTTCGGCAGGGGGTGCTGTTGGCATCCTCCGGTGGCTGTTGTCGCGGTTTCGGGCGTGGGTTCCGAAACCCCGCCAGGGCGTTTTCTCCCTGGCTTCTGCCAGGGGAGCCTGATCCCTCTGGACCCGTCATGGTTGGAATCTTTTGGAGGGCACGACGATGGATGCGCTGTCGGGATTGGCGGGATTGGCGGTGGTGGTGGCGATTCTGCTGGTGGCCTTGGGGGTCCGGGTGGTGCCCCAGGGACAGGAGTACACCCTGGAACGGTGGGGACGCTATGTGCGCACGCTGTCTCCGGGATTCAACATCATCGTTCCGGTGATCGATCGGGTCGGCACCCGGATCAACATGATGGAACAGGTGCTGGATGTCCCCTCCCAGGAGGTGATCACCAAGGATAACGCCATGGTGCGGGTGGATGGAGTGGTCTTCTTTCAGGTGCTCGACGCCTCCAAGGCGGCCTACGAGGTGAGCAATCTTTCGTATGCGATTCACAATCTCACCACCACCAACATTCGCACCGTGATGGGCTCGATGGATATGGACGAGCTGCTCTCCAAGCGCGATGAGATCAATGCCCGTCTGCTCTCCGTGGTGGATGACGCCACCCATCCCTGGGGCGTCAAAGTGACCCGGATCGAGATCAAGGATATCACGCCTCCCAAGGATCTGGTGGAGTCGATGGCGGGTCAGATGAAGGCCGAACGCACCAAACGCGCCGCGATCCTCGAAGCCGAAGGGTTCCGCCAGGCGGAAATTCTCCGCGCCGAAGGGGAGAAACAGGCGGCGATCCTGGCCGCCGAAGGCAAACGGGAGGCCGCTTTCCGCGAGGCCGAAGGGCGGGAGCGTCAGGCGGAGGCCGAAGCCCGCGCCACCCGCATGGTGTCCGAAGCCATCGCCGCCGGGAGTATTCAGGCGATCAACTATTTCGTCGCGCAGCGTTATGTGGATGCGTTGGGTCGGATCGCCTCGGCGGAGAATCAGAAGGTGATCTTTCTGCCGCTGGATGCCACGGGCGTACTGGGGGCGTTGGGCGGCGTGGCGGAGTTGACCCGCGCCGCGCGGGGGAATGAGGAGTCGAAAGCATGATGTCCGCCTCCTGGGAGCTGCTTTCGGTGCCCTGGGAGCGGATGGATTCCTGGCACTGGTGGGGATTGGCGGCGGGATTGCTGGTGGTGGAGCTGCTCTCTCCGGCCTTTTTTTGTTTGTGGCTGGCGGTGGCCGCACTGCTGACCGGCGGGTTGCGGCTGCTGTTTCCCGAGTGGAGCTGGCAGAGTCAATGGTTTGTTTTCGCGGCTCTTTCGGTGTCGTTGCTGGTGTTGTGGCATCGGTTGCGAGGCCGGGAACGGTCGGTTCCCTCGACCCTCAATCGGCGGGGCGAGCACTATCTGGGGCGGATTGTGTGCCTCGAAACTCCCATGGTTCAGGGAATGGGCCGGGCGCGGGTGGATGATTCGAGCTGGAAACTGGTGGGGCCGGATCTGCCGGCGGGTCGTTCGGTCCGGGTGATCGCCATCGAGGGCAACGCCCTGCGGGTGGAACCGGTCGGCACGGCAGCCGATCCCGGATAGCCCGAGAGGGTCGATGACCTTTTTTGCTCCGTTCTTTTCTGTTCATGCCTCCCCGGTGACGTGTTATGATGTGCGCCGGGAGGGACCGTGCATCTCGTCGGTCCGTGCAATACGGATGGAATCCATGAAAATTCGCTTCGCGCCTCGGTGCATCCGGCTTTTGGTCGCGGTGTGGCTGTCGGCTTCGGTGTTTCCCGCGTGCGCGTCGGGCGCGACCGCCACCCCTTTGGGTGCGCTTCCCGGAGAACGTCTGCGCTACAACATTCACTGGATGGGCGTTCCGGGTGGGGAGGCCTTCATGGAGGTGCGACCCGCCAAGGCCGGTCACTATGCGTTGGTGGCCGGGGTCGAATCGACCGGGGTGGTGAGGCTGTTGCATCCGATTCAGGATCAGTTGCAGGCCGAAGGCTCCGTGACTGCATCCGGAGTGATGTCGGCCCGCTATTATGCCAAGCATCAGCAGCGCGGCGATCAGAAACGGGTGATCGAATACCGGTTCGATCGGGAGTGGGGCGAAGTGCTGCGCACTCAGGAGGGCGAAGAGTCGCAGAGCATCGGCGGGGTGACGCCGGGTGTGCATGACATGCTCACCGGTTTCTATGCCCTGCGGGGGTGTGCGGGTCTGAAGCCCGGAGCCAGAATCTATGTGCCGATGGTGGATGGCAAGAAGGTCTATCAGGTCGCGACGGAGGTCGGCGAGGAAGAGCGATTGCTGACGCCGTTGGGCTGGTTCGATGTGTGGCCCATGACCGTGATGGTGGGCAACTCCGATCTGTTTCGGCTGCAAGGGTCGATCGTGGTCTGGTTGACCCGGGATGCCCGGCGACTGCCGGTACGGGTGGAGAGTCGCATCGATTTCAAGAGTGTCGCGGCGGATCTGGTGGCCTATGACGATGCGCGGGGCGAGCGGCGAGAATGGAAAGAGTCCAAATAGACCGCTCCACTATTAAAAAAAAAGAGAGGGTCTGGGAGATTCATCTCCCAGGGTTTTGACTTTGCCTTTAGCGCGCTCTTCTCAAGAAGCATTTTTCGCGTTTTTTGCGAAAAATGCGCCGCGCGCAGCCTTCGCGCCCTTCGTTTCCGGTTTTTGGAAACGAAGGGCGCATTTTGCACCCGGGCTTGCGGGAAAGTACGCCTCTCAAGATGGTTGCGGTTTAAATTCCCAAGGGATTCGCCCCTGGACCCCGATTGTGTTTGTCGAGGAGTTGGTCATGCAACAACGTTTTGCCGTGGTCATCCCCGCCCGATACGGCTCCACCCGTCTGCCGGGCAAACCTCTGCTCGACCTCGGCGGCAAACCGATGATCCAGTGGGTCTGCGAGGCGGCCTCCCGTTCCGGGGCCGATAGCGTGGTGGTCGCCACCGACGATGAACGAATCCGGGATGCGGTGACGGCCTTCGGCGGTCGGGCGATGATGACCTCCCCGAGTTGCGTTTCCGGAACCGATCGGGTGGCCGAGGTCGCCGCCACCTTGACGGAACCGGTCATCGTCAACGTGCAAGGAGACGAGCCGTTTCTCGATCCGGCCTGGATCGATCTGGTGGCCGCTCCGCTTTTGGCGGACCCCGCGCTGCCCATGTCCACCCTGGCCCATCCGCTGAATCGGGCCGACGAGTGGTTCAATCCCAATGTGGTGAAAGTGACCCGCGATCGGGTGGGCAACGCGCTTTATTTTTCGCGGGCCCCGATTCCGTGGGATCGGGATCGCGGGTCACAGCCCCCCGAGGCCGACATCGTGCCGCAAGGGGTGCTGCGTCATGTGGGGGTGTATGGGTTTCGCGCCGATTTTCTGCGGATCTTCTCCACGCTGGAGCCCTCCCCCCTGGAGTGCCTGGAACGGCTGGAACAGTTGCGGGTGCTGGAAAACGGATATGCGATCCGGGTGATGGTGATGGATCGGGAGATGCGGGGCGGGGTGGACGCGCCGGAGGATCTGGAGCGGGCCAGAGCGTGGCTGACGACTCGGGGCGGCAGGGAGTGACGAAGATGATGGAACTGGAACGGATGCAGCAGCAACAGCGGTGCAAGCGGATCTCCCGGCGCATCCCTGCGGAGGGACATGGGGTGCTGGTGTTGGGTGAGGCGCGGCATCAGGTGGGGATGCGGGAGATCGGATTGCACGGGATGAGCGTGATCTCTCCGGTGACGCTCGCTTGCGGAGAACAGGTGGTGATGGAAATTTCCGAGGATCACGGGGTGGATGCCTATCGTTGTCGGGTGGTGTTTTGTCAGGAGGGGGCGTGGGGATGGCAGACCGGCCTGGAAATCGTGGAGCAGGATGACACGCTGCTGGTGATTCATCTGCCATGAGCGCGCCGGATCCACGTCACGTTTCCGTGGACGCTGCCGCCGCCGCTTCCGTGGGTTGGCGTTTGAGCGATTTCGACTATCCCCTGCCCCGCGAGCGCATCGCCCAGCGTCCGGTCACGCCTCGGGACGCCTCCCGATTGCTGGTGAGTCGCTCCGAGGGGATTACCGATGGCGTGTTCACCGATCTGACCGACTGGTTGAGGCCGGGGGATCTGTTGGTGCTCAACGACGTGCGGGTGATTCCGGCCCGGTTGCAGGGGGTCAAGCCCACCGGGGGCAAGGTGGAGTTGTTGTTGTCCCGCCCCCTGGATGAGCGCGAAGGCCTTTGGGAAACCTTGATCGGCGGCAATCGTCCGGTTCGGGTGGGCATGGAGTTGTCGTTGGGAGAGGGATTTTCCGCCCGGGTGGAGGGGCGCGAGGCGGAGCGGTTTTTCGTGCGTCTGTCGAGCCGCTCGGAGGGGATCGCCGAGGCCTTGGAGCGTCACGGAGCGCTTCCCCTGCCGCCCTATATCGTGGACTCGGATCCCGAGGAGAACCGGGAGCGGTATCAGACGGTCTTCGCCCGTCATCCCGGAGCGGTGGCGGCTCCCACGGCGGGGTTGCATTTCACCCCCGAGCTGCTGGCCCGGCTGGCGGAACGGGGCGTCGGCACCGCCATGGGCACCTTGCATGTGGGTTTGGGCACCTTTCAGCCGGTACGCCACGAGGCGCTTTCCGAACATGTGATGCATCGGGAGTATTTCACCCTCCCCCCGGAAACCGCCCGGAGCGTGAACGAAACCCGGAGCGCGGGAGGTCGGGTGGTGGCGGTGGGCACCACGGTGGCGCGCATGCTGGAATCGGCGGCGCAGGAGTCGGGACGGGTGGAGGCGATCGGTGGTGAAACCGGATTGTTCATTCTGCCGGGATATCGGTTTCGGGTGGTGGATCTGCTGATCACCAATTTTCATCTGCCGAAATCGACTTTGTTGATGCTGGTGGCGGCCTTCACCGGCAAGCGCAGACAGGAGCGGGATTATCTTCATGCGGTGTCATCCGGATATCGGTTCTATTCGTATGGCGACGCCAATCTATTGTTTCCGGAGCGGGACGTTTAGTGCATGAGCGGGCGTTTTTCTTTTGATTTGTTGCATACGGATCCCACCGGCGCGCGGCGCGGGCGTCTGAACACCCCGCGTGGCGTGGTGGAAACACCCGCCTTCATGCCCGTGGGCACGGTGGCTACGGTCAAGTCGATGGATCCGGACGAGGTACAGGCGAGCGGGGCGGGCATTCTGCTGGCCAACACCTATCATCTGTTCTTGCGTCCCGGTCACGAAATCGTCGCCCGTTTGGGGGGCTTGCATCGTTTCATGCAGTGGGCCGGACCGATCCTGACCGATTCCGGAGGCTATCAGGTTTTCAGTTTGTCGTCGTTGCGCAAGATCAGCGAAGAGGGGGTGGCGTTCCGCTCGCATCTGGACGGCTCGGCCCGTTTTTTGAGTCCCGAGATTGCGGTTCACATTCAGGAACAGCTCGACTCCGACATTTTGATGCAGTTGGATGAGTGTCCCCCGCATCCGGCGGAACGGGGATATCTGGCCCGTTCCATGGAGTTGTCGTTGCGCTGGGCGGCGCGCTGCAAGGCGGCCCGCAGTCAGGGGGGAGAGGATGGCCGGGCTCTGTTCGGCATCATGCAGGGGGGGATGGAACGGGATTTGCGCCGGGCCTCGGCGGAAGGGCTGATCGAGATCGGATTCGACGGCTATGCCCTGGGCGGGCTGTCGGTGGGCGAACCCAAGGCGTTGATGGCCGAAGTGCTCTCTTACGCGCCGGGTTTCCTGCCGGTGGATCGTCCCCGTTATCTCATGGGGGTGGGCAAGCCCGAGGATCTGGTGATGGCGGTCGGATCCGGCGTGGATATGTTCGATTGCGTGCTGCCGACCCGCAATGCCCGCAACGGTCAACTCTTCACCCGGCGCGGGGCGATCAACGTCAAGAGTGCCCGTTTCCGGGAGGATCCCGGCCCGGCGGATCCGGAGTGTCGTTGTCCGGCCTGTCGTCGTTTCAGTCTGGCCTATCTGCATCATCTGTTCCGGGCCAAGGAGTTGCTCGGGCATCGGCTGATGACGCTGCATAATCTCTATTATTATCAGGATCTCATGGCCGAGATGCGCGCGGCGGTGGCGGAAGATCGCTTCGAATCGTTCCGCCAGATCTTTCACGCCCGACGCGAGGGAGATACGGCGTGACTCTGGGTTCCAAACTGTTGTGGATCGCCCTGCTGGTCGCGGGGCTGTTCATCGGCTTTTCTGGAATCGTGCAGCGTTATGTGATCTATCCGAGCTTTGAACAACTCGACTCGGAACAGGCTCGGGAGAATGGTCATCGGATTGTTCAGGCCATTCGGCGGGAACTGCATCATCTGGGGGTGATGGCCCAGGATTGGAGCTTCTGGGATGACACCTACCGCTACATCGACGATCGCAACGCCGACTATGTGTCGGTCAATCTCGCTCCGGAGATCGTCGCCAACGTTCAGGTGGATCTGCTGTTCTACTACGACAACGCCGGTGAGGTGATCTGGGGTCATCTCATCGACTCCGACAAGCGGATTCACCCCTGGCCCGATTTTCCCGCCAATCGTCCGGATCATCCTCTGCGCGTTCATTCCGGCCCCACGGAGGGCAACACCGGCGTTCTGCTCACCGAACGCGGACCGTTGCTGGTGGCATCGTTTCCCATTCTCACCAGCGAACGCAAGGGACCGAAGCGGGGTTCGTTGGTCATGGGGCGGTTCCTGGATGAAACGATGGTGAAAACCTTGCAGGAACAAACCGATGTCTCGTTTCGGATCCGGGTGCCCGGCGAAGCGTTGTCCGCGATGGAACGGGAGAGCCTGGATCGACTGACCGCACCGGAAGCCCCGCCCCATCTGTTGCGGATCGATGGGGAGATGATCCGGTTTTTTGTGCTGTTTCCGGATATCGAAGGTGGTTCTTCGCTGCTGTTGCGGGTCGATACCCCACGGATGCATACGGCTTTGGGGAGCCAGGTGATTCTGCTGGGCATGGGGATTCACGGGCTTTCCGCGCTGATCACGCTCTGGGTGCTGCTGATTTTTCTGAGACGGGTCGTGATCCGGCCCATCAACGCCCTCACCGATCGCATCCGGAAAGGGGAGTTGTCGCTGCCGGTGGCCTCGGAGGTGAGTTCGCGGGATGAGATCGACATTCTGGGGCAGTACAAACGGGATCTGGAACGGGCGGTCATCGAGCGGACCCGCGAGTTGCAGCATGCCCGAGACATGGCTCTGGGAGCCTCCCGCGCCAAGGGGGAGTTTCTGGCCACCATGAGCCACGAGATTCGCACCCCGATGAATGTGATCATCGGCTTCAGCGAGATTCTCGAAACGCGGGCCACCCTGAACGGAGAGGAGAAGCAATATTTCGCCGCGATCAAAAATGCCAGCAACTCCCTGTTGAGTCTGATCAACGATATTCTCGATCTGGCCAAGGTGGAGTCGGGTCGTCTGATGGTGAATCGGTTTCCGTTTGAACTGCGCGTGTTGGTGCAAGATGTGTTGGATCTGTTCTCCGAGACCGCCCGTGGCAAGGGGTTGGTGCTGACCGGAGAGATTCGTCCCGACATTCCGGAGCGTCTGATCGGCGATCGGGTTCGGGTCCGGCAGGTGTTGGTGAATCTGTTGGGCAACGCGATCAAGTTTACCGCGATCGGTCGGGTGACGCTGCGGGTCCATGAGGTGGTGCGATCGGAACGGGCGGTGGTGGTGACGTTCGCCGTCGAGGATACCGGTCCGGGGGTGGACGAGACGCAGTTGAAGAGCATCTTCGACGCCTTCACCCAGGCCGATTCGTCGAATACCCGTCAGTTTGGCGGCACCGGGTTGGGATTGGCGATCTGCGTTCGGTTGGCCGAGGCCATGGGCGGCGTGGTGTGGGCCGAGAGTCCGGGGCTTTCGGAGGGCTGTATCTTTCATTTCACCGTGCCGTTCCGGATCGATCCGGTCAACCGCGAACGCGATGAGACCGGACCGAGAGAGTCCCGGTCGATCGGCCTGACAGGCGCGTCGGGTGGTCCGTTGTCGATTCTGGTGGTGGATGACGCGATGGACAATCGCATTTTGTTGGGGACCATTTTCGGTCAGGAGGGGTATCGGGTCGAAATGGCGGAAAATGGTCGTCAGGCGGTGGATCGCTGTTTTCACGGGGAGCGGTTCGATCTGATCATCATGGACATTCAGATGCCGTTGATGGATGGCTACGAGGCCACCCGCGTGCTGCGGGCCATGGAGACGGCGCGGGGCGAGAGTCCGATGCCGATCGTGGCCCTGACGGCCCATGCGATGACCGGAGAACGGGAACGATGTCTGGAGGCGGGGTGCGATCTGTATCTGACCAAACCCATCAAGAAAGCGCGCCTGATGGGTGAATTGCATGCTCTGCTGAACGCCCGGCGCACCGGTGGTTTGTAGCGATTCGTGAGCGATTTGCGCGGCAGGCGTGGCGTGTTTCCGGGGGGCGGAGACGGAATCGGCTGACGGTGGGCGGGAAATGCAAAATCGGCAGGTGGGTTGATGTTTTTGTGTTGCCGGAAAGGCGGTAATTCCATATTCTTGATCGTGCGTGATGGATTCTGGCCGTTCTGATTAAAGTGAATTGGAATGCGATGCCAGAATGAGTGATGAAATACTGCATGAAAGAGCGATCGCGGTTGGATCGTGCAGGGAGGTAGATGTAAAACGAGAACCGACTATCCGGGATCATAGCGAGAATTGCCGCCATTTTTCTTCTCAATGATCGACCGGTTGTTTGCACGATGGATGGATACCATGAAAAAATGGCCATCAATGGATAACAGAATGCGACTGTTCTGGTTGCAAGCCGGGTTGTCTCTTGGTGCCCGGATCTCGCGTCGGCGGGATCGAACGGCAGGTTTTGGCCACGGAGTCTTGGACCAGCCATGAAAGGGATCTTGCTCCATCGGCGTTATTGGGTGCTGCCCTTCTTGATCTGGACCGGCATTCTGTGCGCGTCCTATCTGTGGAATGTGGCCAATCTGGATCGCCAGGGGTTGGAGTTGGCGGTCAATCGGGGGCGTGTGGTCTTTCAGTTTGTCGAGACGGTGCGCTTGTGGAATGCCCAGCATGGGGGGGTCTATGTGCCCACCACCGAGATCACCCCGCCCAATGCCTATCTTGAGGATGGCAGCCGTGAAATGGTGGGCGCGGATGGAACGCGGTATACCCGCCTCAATCCGGCCTACATGACCCGTCAGATCGCCGAAGTGGCCAAGCAGATCGGCTACATGTCGATGCACCTCACCAGTCTCAAACCCCTGCGCCCCGGGAATGCCCCCGATCCCTGGGAGAGCGATGCCTTGCGTGCTTTCGAGAACGGCGTTCCGGAGCGCATCGCGCTTTTGGAGGGGGATCCGGCTCTGTTTCGCTTCATGGCTCCGCTGGTGACGCGCCCGCCATGCTTGTTGTGTCACGCCCATCAGGGCTATCGGGAAGGAGAGGTGCGGGGTGGCTTGAGCATCACTTTTCCCGCCGCCGATATCCTGGTCACCGTGGACGAACAGAAACAGGTGGTGTTGATCTATCATCTGGTGGCCTGGCTGTTCTGGAGCGCGCTCTCCTTGCTGCTGCTGATTCAGATGCGCGGCACCATGCTGCGGTTGCAATCGGAAAATCAACGGCAGGAGTCCCTGGTCGCGGCCCGAACCGCTGAACTGGTGTCGGAAATGCGTCATCGTCAGCATGTCGATGACCAGTTGCGGACCATTACCCAGGCCCTTCACGATGCCATCGTTTCGGTGGGGGAGGATGGTTGCATCGTCTTCTGGAACCGCGCCGCCGAAACGGTGTTCGGTTACGCTCTCGAAGAGGTGATCGGTCAGCCCATCACCCGGATGGTTCCCGGGCGTTTTTTGATGGGACATAACCAGGGCATGGAACGGTTCCGGGAGATGGGAGCCCTGCTGCCGACCGGTCGAACCTTCGAGGCCTTCGGCAGGCATCGGGACGGTCATGAATTTCCGGTGGAAATTTCGGTCTCTTCCTGGACCGACGGGGATGGACGACTCTTTTTCGCGGCGGTGCTGCGGGATATCACGGCTCGCAAGCAGGCCGAAGACGTGCTGCGCCGGAGTCGCGAAAATCTGGCCAAGGCTCAGGAGTTGGCCCATCTGGGCAGTTGGGAGTGGAATGTCGTCCAGGATCGCTTGAGCTGGTCGGATGAGGTCTACCGGATCTTCGGGGCCGGACCTGGAGATTTTGTGCCGGATTATGGATCGTTCGAGGCGGCGATCCATCCGGACGATCGCTTGAAGGTGCGCCATGCGGTGGCCCTTTCCCTGGAGGCGGGGGATATTCCGTATGTGGTGGAGCATCGCATTCGGCGTCCGGACGGGGTGGAACGGGTGGTGGTCGAGGTGGGCGAGGTGCGACACGATGCCTCGGGTCGCCCGGTGAGCATGGTGGGGACGGTTCAGGATATCACCGAGCGCAAGCGCATCGAAGAGGAGTTGCGTCGCGCCAAGGAGGAGGCCGAAGCCGGCAACCGCGCCAAGAGTGAATTTCTGGCGGTGATGAGCCATGAGTTCCGGACCCCGATGAATGCCATTATCGGGTTTTCCGATCTGTTGGCGTCGAGCCGTCTCGATGTCGAACAGCGCGAATGGGTCAACGGGGTGCTGACCGCCAGTCAGGGATTGGTGGGGTTGATCAACGATATGCTGGAATGGGCCTGGTCCAAATCCGGAGAGAATTTTTCGGAAGGGACAGTCTTTCGGGTGGCTCGTCTGGTGGAGGATCTGGTGGCGGCGGTGTCGGTTCAGGCCCGTCGCAAGGGTTTGCGGCTTCAGACCCGCCTGGCCGGCGGGGTGCCGGGTCAGGTGCAGGGAGAAGAGAAAGCCTTGCGTCTGGTATTGCGCAATCTGTTGGGAAACGCGATCAAGTTTACCGGCGAGGGGATCATCGCGCTGGATGTGGAGCTCGCCGACGAGCTTTCCAGGGGATGCATGCTTCGATTTTCGGTTCGGGATACCGGTATCGGCATTCCGCCGGACAAGCTGGCGGTGATTTTCGATCCATTCACCCAGTTGGACTCTTCCCACTCCCGCAAGTTTGGCGGCACCGGTTTGGGATTGGCCCTGTGTCGGCGTCTGGTGGAGCGGACCGGTGGTCATCTGTGGGTGGAGAGCACCGAAGGGGCCGGGAGCGTGTTTTATTTCACCATGCCCTTCCTGGAGGTCTCCTCCGGAGCGGAGGTCGGAGAGGTCGTATCGGCGACGCCGGTTTCTCTTTCCTCCGGGAGCGGGTTCGGGGTGGAGGTGCGTCTGTTGCTGGTGGAAGATGATCCGGTCAATCGCAAGGTGGTCAGCGTGATGCTTCGCAAGCTCGGAATCGGCTTCGACATCGCGGAAAATGGTCAGTTGGCCCTGGAAAAATTGCAGGAAACCTCCTTCGATCTGGTGTTGATGGATTGTCAGATGCCGGTGATGGATGGTTTTACCGCCACCAGTCTGTGGCGACAGCAGGAGGCGAAACGAGGGTTGCGACGGATTCCCATCGTGGCGGTGACCGCGTTTGCCTTGCAGGGGGATCGGGAGCGTTGTTTGACGGCGGGCATGGATGATTATTTGGCAAAACCTTTGAATTTCAACGGTTTCGAGGCAACGCTCGCCCGTTGGTTGCTGGGGCGGACTCCGGAACCGGTGCAACCGGCGGTGGTCGGGACGAGTGGCGTGGCCGGGGGCGACGCCGAGTGTGTGAACGGGCGGATTCTGGATCAGTTGCGGGATGTGTTGGGGGAAGAGGCGGTGCGGGAGGTGGCGCGGGCCTTTTTGGATATTCTGCCGGAGCGTTTGGCGGCCATTCGCGAGGCGTTGTCGGGACGGGATCCCGAGGGGGTGCATCTGGTGACGCATCCGCTGAAGAGTCCGTCGCGTCAATTGGGCGCGTTGCGTTTCAGCGCGCTGGCCACGGAGCTGGATACCTTGACCCGTCAGGGTTCGCTGACCGGTGCTCCGGAGTTGGCGGCCCGTCTGGAAGAGGAGTCGGTACGGGTCCATGCGGCCCTGGAGGCGTTGTGTCAGGCCTGAAAACCATCGGGGTCCAGGGGCCATTGGCCCCTGGTGGGGTCCAGGGGCGAAGCCCTTGGGACGTTAAATCATAAAACTCTCTTGGAAATCAATCCATAAAAACGCCAACCCAAGTCAAAACCCTGGGGGAGGAATCCCCCAGACCCCTTCTTTTTTTTCAACAGTTTATAATTCGTATACCAGCCCTTCGCGGGCCAGCAGGAATTGCGGATCGCCCGGTTGCCGGGGATTGCGGGTCAGGGCCTCTTCGAGCACCCGTTCCAGGGCGTCGTCGGAGCGGGTCGGCTCGTGATGGGTGAAGAAGAGGGTCTTGACCCCCGCCTCTCGTGCCAGAGCGATATTGGCGTCGAAGGTGCTGTGCCCCCATCCTTTCTTGGCCGGATAGTCCTGAAGGGTGTAGGAGGTGTCGGCGATCAACACATCCACGCCCCGGATGAACTCCACGATTGATTGATTCTTCTGACTCATGAACAGCTCATATTCCGCGAACTCTTCGTCGTCGGGTTCGTAGATGTTGTAGAGATGTTCGTGGTCCCCGGTGAAAAAGACCGATTTCCCTTGACACTCGATGCGGTATCCGAAGTTCAACACCGGATGGTTCATCAGGATATTGCTCACCGTGGCACTGCCGGCCTGAACGGTCTGTCGTTCCCGCAGGGTGACATACTCCAGACGGGCCTTGAGTTCCGCCTCCCGCACCGGGAAATAGCAGTATTGCAGTTGACCGGTGAGAATTTCGCGTATATCCCGTCGGGCGATGGGGTCGTAGGCACCATGGATTCTCAGGGTGTTGCCGGGGATGAAGTTGGGGATGAAGAAGGGCAAGCCCTGGATGTGATCCCAGTGGGTATGGGTGATGAACAGATGGCAGGTGAGGGGCAGTTCCGGAAACAGGGTGAGGGCCAGGGGAAAGAGACCGGTTCCGGCGTCGAGGATGATCAGATCGTTGTCATCGCTGCGGACCTCGATGCAGGTGGTATTGCCGCCATAGCGGACCGTCGAGGAGCCCGGCGTGGCGATGGAACCCCGCACGCCCCAGAATTTGATTTTCATGTCAGATCGATGGGGTTCCCGGAGGAACCGGATTGCCAGGAGTGAATGAAAAGTTGCACCTTGTGCATCTCCCCGGAAAGATCGCCCAGGGTTCCGATCAACTCGGGAAGGGTGCCGCCGAGGTGGTGTTCCACCTCCGGGGGCAGGGTGGACTCCTTGACCGGATTGCCGGAATCGCCCACGCCGATGGTTTTGGCGATGATGTTGGCCGCATAGACGCAATCGAGCACCGGGGAGCTGCGCTCCACCCGCCAGTCGTGATGCTGTCCCATGCTGGCGGCGCAGCCGGGGGGCAGACGCCATTTATCGGCCAGCAGGGCTCCGATCTGGGCATGGTCGAGGTCGAGGATTTGTTGTTCGGCTTCGAGCAGGGAGAGCTGTTTTTTGTCGGCCAGGGCCAGGGCTTTGGCATGCTTGCGGGGAAAGAAACGATGCAGGGCGATCTTGCCGAAGTCGTGGAGCAGTCCGGCGACGAAAAAGTCGGTGGATTCCACTTCGGAGATGCCTTCTCGTCGCGCCAGATGGCGGGCGATCACCCCGACGGCGATGGCATGGGACAACAGCCCTTCCAGAAATGGGGAGTTTTGGGTATCCCGGCTGAGCATTTCCATGGGGGCGATGGTCAGGGCGAGATTCTTGATGGTGTTGATGCCGACGAACACCACCGCCTGACGGATCGAGCCGATCTGTCTGGAGAGGCCGAAGTAGGGGGAGTTGACCAGTTGCAACAGCTTGATGGTGAGAATCGGATCCAGATCGATGACCCGTACCAGCTCTTTGGGGGCGCAATTGATATCCGCCGTGAGCTTGAGAATGTGATAGACGCTCGGGGGAAAGGCGGGCATGCCATCCACGAGTCGGATCAGTTTTTCTTTGGAATGCCCCATGGATGCTCGTCTTGGTCTGGTTCGGTGACAGGTTGGTGGATCAATGTGGGCCATTTTGGCCCATGCGGTCAACCATTTTATCCATCCGGCTTGCGTTTTTTCAAACCGCACCGACGGTTGATTTTCGGGCAGGCTTTAAAGTTTACGCAAGATTGATACCAGTGGAATGGAATCCCGCAGCGTCAGGGTTTTGGAGGGCTCGGTTGCGAAAATAGAGAATTGACGCCTTGCCAATGCGTGGGAATTTTCGTACCCTCAGTCGATTTCGTCTCTCTCGCTTGCTTGTGGAAACCGTACACACTCATGTCCCATGCCACGGTTCAAGGTCTGCTGAAAAACACCGATCTTTTGCAGGACGCGGCGGAAATCCGTTCGGTGGTGGAGTCGGCGCATCGTGGCAGACGGCCTCTGGAGCTGCACGCCGGCAAGGGACAGGCGATCCGGCAGGCGATGTTGACCGAAATCCGCGCCGGGGAGTGGCTGTTGCTGAACCTCCCGGAAGAGGAGCCGGACAATCGGACCTTCGCGCCGGGACAGCGATTGGCGATCTATTTTTATATGGGTGGATACTCCCTGGAGTCGAAACTGGAGTGCCTGGCGTTGCTCGGCACGCGGCAGCTCCGGGTCGGATTTCCGGCACTGTTTCGGGTTCACTCCAAGCGTCAGGTGAGCCGCTTCACGGTGCCGATGAACATGACCTGTCTGGTCGAAATGACCCGCGACAGCCAGGTGATCCGGGGTGAGTTGCAGGATCTCAATCTGGATGGACTCTCCTTTCTGGGCGAGGCGAGCGCGTCCGGCATTGGGGTCGAAGAGGCGGTGCGGGTGCGATTGATCCCCTCGTCCGCCGGGGACGCCCCCCTGGAGATGACCGGCGTGTTGCGCTTTGCCGGTCAGGAGCGGCATCATGCCGGAGGAATCCCCCGGTTCCGCTATAGTGTTCAATTGGTCGGGATGATGGATCCCGAAGCTTTTCGTCTTTATTTTGGCAAGATCAGCAGCACATCCCATGGATGGTTCCGCGCCTCGGTGATCTCTGCGGAGAGCTATCGCCTGACCACGGCGATTTGAATCCGGAGTCAACCACACCATGTCCCATTCGCGTTTCAACACCTACGGAGAGATGGACCCATGATCGACTGGATCACCCCGGCTTATGCCAATTCCGCCCCCGCCCCCGAGGCGGCCATCGGCAATATCGTCTTCATGATTCTGCTGTTCGGCATTTTTTATTTTCTGCTGATTCGTCCGCAACAGAAACAGGTCAAGAAGCACAAGGAGATGGTGGCCAATCTGCAGCGCGGGGATTCGGTGGAAACACGGGGCGGCTTGATGGGGCGCATCCATCGGGTGGAAGAGGATCATGTCATCCTGGAACTGGGGGAAGTGGAAGTCGCGGCCCGGCAGTTCAGACCGGTGCGGGTGAAGGTGCGGCGCGTGGCCGTCTCCGAAATGTCGGCCAAGGCGAGTGTCGCCACGCCCGAGGAGTCGGCGGACAAGGGCAAGGAATGATCCGTTTTTTGGATGGCCAATGCTTCCAGGAGTGACCGGGCGTGCGACAGTTTCCACTTTGGAAAACCATTCTCTCCATTGGAGTGGTTTTGATCTCGATTCTCTATTCGCTGCCCACCTTGATGGGCGGAGTCCCGACGTGGTGGCCCGGATGGTTGCCCTCCAAAATCGTCTATCGGGGATTGGACCTTCAGGGCGGACTCTATCTGCTGCTGAATGTCGAAACCGACAAGGCGGTGGAACAGGCCGCCGAAAATCTGGTGGACGAAGTGCGTCTCTCCCTGCGCAAGGGCAAGTTCCGCTATCAGGCGATCAAGCGGGAGGGGCGGGATGCGGTGGATGTCAAACTGCCCGCCGATGTCGTCAAGGCGGAGGTGATCAAACTCCTGAAAGAGGATTTCCGCACCTCGGTCATCGAGGAGACCCCGGAGGGCGCGCGGTTGCGCCTCGCCCCCACGGAAGTGGCGGAACTGCGCAAATTCGCGGTGGATCAGTCGATTCAGACCATCCGTTCCCGCATCGACCAGTTCGGCGTTTCGGAACCCTCGTTGCAGAAACAGGGAGAAGAGCGGATCCTGTTGCAACTGCCCGGACTCAACGATCCGGCGCGGGCCAAGACCCTCATCGGTCGCACCGCCCGGCTGGAGTTCAAACTGGTGGACGAAAAGGGGGATCTGGCCGCCGCGCTGGCGGGCAATGTCCCCCCGGACGATCAACTGCTCTATGAGGAGCGGGGCGGGAAAAAAGGACAAAAGGCGGTCCGTCAGCCCCTGCTGCTGAAAAAACGTACCAATCTCACCGGTGATCTGCTCACCGATGCCCGCGTCAATTTCGATCAGTTCGGCGAGGCGTTGGTTTCCATCACCTTCAATCACCAGGGGGCGCGCAAGTTTGCTCAACTGACCGGCGAGCACGTCGGCGAGCGCATGGCCATCGTCCTCGACGACAAGGTGTACTCCGCCCCGGTGCTGCGCGAGAAGATCGAAGGCGGTCGCGCCCAGATCACCGGCAACTTCACCATGGAAGATGCCCATGACCTGGCCATCGTGCTGCGGGCCGGTGCCCTGCCGGCCCCCGTCACCATCCTCGAAGAGCGGACCGTCGGACCGACCCTCGGCAGCGATTCGATCCATCAGGGGGTGATGTCCTCCCTGATCGGCGGCTTGATGGTGATCGTCTTCATGGCGGTCTATTACAAGGGATTGGGCATGCTGGCCAATATCGCCGTGGTGTTCAACGTGTTCATCGTCCTGGCGGTGCTCGCCGGACTTCAGGCGGCCCTCACCCTGCCGGGCATCGCCGGTGTGGTGCTGCTCATCGGTATCGCGGTCGATGCCAATGTGCTCATCATCGAACGGATCCGCGAAGAGCTGAGACTCGGCAAATCCCCCTTCGCCGCCATCGATCAGGGGTATGACAAGGCGTTCATGACCATCCTCGACTCTCATGTCACCACGCTGGCGACCGCCCTGATTCTGTTCCAGTTTGGCACCGGTCCGGTGCGGGGGTTCGCCGTCACCCTGATCATCGGTATTGTCTCTTCCCTGTTCACGTCGATCACCCTGACTCGGATGATGTTGTATTACATCCTGCGCCATCGGCGTGTGCAGAAATTGAGTCTCTGATCCAAATTTTGGTAACGGATGCTATCATGGAACTCATCAGTTCAAAGCTGAATATCGACTTCGTTGGCTTCCGGAAATGGGCCTACGCGATTTCCCTGACCACGTTGCTTTTCAGTCTTTTTTTCCTGGTGACGAAAGGATTGAATTTCGGTCTCGATTTTTCGGGGGGGGCCGTGATGCAGTTGCGTTTTCCGGGTCCGGCACCGATCGGCGACATCCGCACCGCTCTGGGGAAGATCGGCCTCGGTGCCGCCGTGATCCAGGAGTTCGGAGCCCCGGAAGAGATTCTGATCCGGCTCCACCAGGAAAAGGATGCCCCGGATCATGAAGCCTCCAAACTGGCTCAGAAAATCGTCGAGGCCGTCACCCCTCTGGCCACCACCGGCAAGATCGAATTGCGCCGCGTCGAGTTCGTGGGGCCCCAGGTGGGACACGAGTTGACGGTCAATGGCATCTGGGCGGTCATCTACTCCTGGCTGGCGATTCTGCTCTATGTCGGGGTGCGCTTCGAGTTTCGTTTTGCCTTCGGGGCCGTGCTGGCCCTGGTGCATGATGTGTTCATCACCTTGGGGTTTTTCGCCGTCACCCAGAAAGAGTTTTCGTTGGTGGTGGTCGCGGCGGTGCTGACCATTATCGGCTACTCCATCAACGATACCATCGTGGTGTTCGACCGCATCCGCGACGAAACCAGACGGTTGCGCAGTCACCCCCTGGAATCGGTCATCAACGAATCGGTCAACCGCACCTTGTCCCGCACCATCATCACCGCTCTGACCGTGGTGCTGGTGCTGGTCGCCCTGATCTTCTTCGGCGGCGAGGTGATTCATGATTTCGCCCTCACTTTGCTGCTCGGGGTGGTTGTGGGAACCTGGTCCTCCATCTATGTGGCCAGCCCGATCGTGTTGGAATGGGAACGGTGGCGTTCCGCGAAAACCTCCTCTTGACGCCGGAAAACGGATGGCTCAATCATGATTCAAAATCCAGCCAGTGACGATTATCATCTCCGGTTTCAGGTGGTCAGCCCGGAATTCACCGAAGAACAGGATCGGCAGCATACCGAGGCCATGACCCGGTTGCGCGCAGAGTTGGCCGAAGGCCGCAGTTGGGAGGAGGCGATCCGGGGAGTGAAGATCGCCGATGCGGGATTCAAGGAATTGATCCTCAACGATTTCCTTAAAGTGCTTCTGGCGGAACGACATTTTCAGGCCGGCGAGCGTCTCAAGGCGATCGCCAAGGATTTGGGGGTCTCCATGGATCTGCTGGTCTCTTTGAAAGAGTCCATGATCCGGGAGGTGAGTGCCTCCGCACAACAGGCCTATCGACTTTCACAATCTTGATTGAAATGGGTAAAGGATAGAGTTTCATGGCACGCATCCTGGTCATTGATGATGACCCCTCCATTCGCGCCCTGCTGCGCGAAATTCTGGTCGAAGAGGGACATGAGGTCGAAGAGTCTCCGGACGGTCGCGCTGGCTTGAAGCGGTTCAAGCAGTATCAACCGGATCTGGTGATGACCGACATCCTCATGCCGGAAAAAGATGGCGTCGAGTTGATCATGGAGTTGAAGGAGGTCACGCCGACAGTGCGGATCGTGGCCATGTCCGGCGGCGGTCGTGGGTTGGACGCGGCGTTCAATTTGCGCATGGCCCAGGATTTCGGGGCCAATCGTCTGCTGGTGAAACCGTTCGGACGCAGCCAGGCGTTGGAAGTGGTCAACGAGGCGTTGGCGTTGTGAGTTTTCTCGCATCTCACGGGTTCGGGGGTCCGATGACCCCTGAACCCAATCGTGTCGTGATCAGTGGGGCAGAGGGCAGGTGTCGAAGGCGAAACTCTCCGGCAAATGCTTGAAAAATTCGCTGTAACGACTTTGAGCATATTGTTGTGAGTTGAGACAAACGTATCTGGCCATCTCCGCGTCCTCCGACAGGAGCGAAACGATTCTCTGATCCAGCAATCCACTTCTGCTCTGTTCCTGAATGATTTGGATCGCCCGGTCGATCTGCATGCCTTTCCGGTAGGGACGATCTTCGATCAGAGCGGTGAAGATGTCGGCCACGGCAAGAATTTTTGCACCCAGTGGCACCTGCTGCGCATTGAGATGGTACGGATATCCCGAGCCGTCCAGGCGTTCATGATGAAACGAGCACCAATCCACCAATCCGGGCAGATTCTTGAGCGGTGAGAGAATCTGACGGGTCAGATAAGCGTGGGGTTTGACCTGATTGAACTCGGCATCCGTCAATTTTCCCGGTTTGTTGATCAATTCGGTCGGGACGCCCAGTTTGCCGATATCATGCAAGAAACCGGCGATCATCATCATTTGGCATTCGTTCTGGGAAAAACCCACCAGATTGGCCAACCACTCCGCAACCGCAGAAACCCCGCTCGAATGGGTCGCGGTGAATGAACAGCGGAAATCGATCAGACGGGCCATGAACCAGGAAAACTCCACAATATTCAACAGACTCCAATCGGCATAGATTTCCGGAATATTCTGGAAAGGTTGATCGTTCTGGGTGGCGGACAACAACTCCAGCCAGAAACTCTCCTTGCCGGATTGGCTGTGAAAGGCATGAATCACCTCCGGCGAGAAAATGGTGCCCGCAAGCGGTAGAATTTTGTCACGAATCTCCCTCGATTGTTCCAGAAGATTGCGGGAATAATCGATCAGCACATCGATCCGATCGGCCAGATGCAGAATGTGGGATGCGTGGGGGATCTCGTCGGGTGCATCCGGCGTGTGATTCCAGGGGTGGTGGTGAAAGCGTATCACGTTCGAAACCGACGAAAAGAGCGGAAAATCCTTGAGATGATGATATCCCATCTCCGCGTGCAGATAATGGTTTCTCTCCTCGAACTCCAAAGCGCGTTGGCGATCCAGCAGACTCATGGCTCCGATATCGTGCAAACTGGCCGACAGGACCAGCAGGGAAAGCTGTTCGGGGGGGGTATCCATGGCCCGGCCCAGGGTGTAGGATAAGTAAGCGACTCGCTGATGGTGCCCCATGATCACAGGGCTTACCATGTCCATGGCTCTCGATATCGATGTTGTTAAATCAATTACATTAATCTTGAATCTATGCATAGAACCACCTTTTCTCCGAATCCGATTCTTTGAGTTGCAGGAGAACGACCGATTCGGCTTGCGTGTTGAAGTTTGTTACAGAACGGCTGAAAATTTATATTTGTCAATATATGCTATCAGCATGCTGATGAGAAAGCAATCATTATTCTGTTGTTTTTTTGGGGGGTGCTCAGAAGCGAAGCAGATGCGATTTCTGGGAGGGCCAATAGCAATCGATTGAATTTGTTTGTTTTTTTAAAAAGGAATGTGACGAACGGATCGTCCGGAACTCAATTCTATTGGTTCGTAATATTCCAGGAATGATGATATCGATGCAGAGAGTCTATTGTCAAGCGTTCCAGTTATTAACGATTTGTTACAAATGTGTGCATTCTGTCATGATTTGGAACGGCGCATCTGTCAGGAAGGTGGAAATTTCAGAGGGGGGGAGGACGGGAAAGAAAGGGGTGATCCCGTCCGGGTGGCAACATCGGACGGGACCGGGTGTGTCGGGGATTAACGGTGACTCTTTTTGCTTTTTTCGGCGTGGGTCAACAACTCCTCGGTGAGGGTGTCGAGGGTTTCGTTGATGGCACCGATGACCGTGGCGGACTCTTTGGTGGCGGAGATGGTCTTGCCCGCGACGTTCACCACGGTTTTAACCGAAGCGCGCTGCTCGTTGTTGTGGGCTTTGCGCTCCACCGAGATGCGGCCATGGGTCAAGGGTCCAAAGCGTTGATCGAGATTGTCGAACTGCTTTTGAATGCGGTCGCGCAACTCGTCGCCGATGTCTACTTGACGCCCTTCTATTTTGACTTCCATTATTTAAACCCCTTTCCAATTGAAATGTCAGGCACGAGCTGATTCGATTCAGTCGTTGATCGCGCGATGGCGTCTGGCCAGGGCTGCGCGGCGTTCCGCCTCGCGGGTGCGGACCGGGATTGGAACCAGATGACGCTCTCCACGGGAGGCCGGAAACAGGGCGACCAGCAGGATTGTCACCAGGCTTGTCAGCCCCAAAAGCAGGGCCATCCAGGGAAGATCACCGGTCCACGACTCGTTAAGCGGCATACAGGAACTCCTTGGTTGCAGTGAACGGAAACATTGAATGCATCATACCACTTTTTTTAGATCATATTCCAGGATGCCGACGGCTCCCGCCTGTTTCAACTGCCAAATCAGGTCACGCACCTGGGAACGGTCCACCACGGTTTCGACCGCCAGCCATTCGGGATCGGAGAGCGGGTTGATGGTCGGGGATTGCAGACTCGGCAACAGGGCCAGAACCGCCTCGGAACGGGCCACCGGCACATTCATCTTGAGCATCGCCTTGTGACGGGCGGTCAGGGCGGCGGTCAGCAACAGGGTGATCTGATCGATCTTGGATTTTTTCCACGCATCCCGCACCGCGTCGTGATTGGCGATGATCATGGTCCGGGTTTCCAGCAACTCTTCGACGATCCGCAGACCGTGCGCCTTGATGGTGGAGCCGGTTTCGGTGATTTCCACCACCGCATCCACCAGACCTTCCACCACTTTGGCCTCGGTGGCCCCCCAGGAGAAGATCACTTCCGCCTCGATCCCCCGTTGCGCCAGATAGCGACGGGTGAACTGTTCCAACTCTGTGGCCACCCGCTTGCCCTGCAGATCCTCCACGGTCCGGATCGGCGAATCCTGACGGGTCACGAGTACCCAGCGACAGGGACGATTGGAGCTTTTGGAATATTCCAGGGCACCGATCTGGGTCACTTTCTCTTCGCACTCCCATTCGACGATCCAGTCCAGTCCGGTCAGTCCCATATCCAGGGTGCCGTCGGCCACATAGCGGGCCATCTCCTGGGGGCGTACCAGCGAGCAGACGATCTCCGGATCATCGATGCTCGGAAAGTAATTGCGTGAACTGGGGGCGATGCGCCAGCCGGCCTGGGCGAACAGGTCGATGGTGGCCTGTTCCAGGCTCCCCTTGGGGATGCCGAGTTTCAGTTGAGGCATGAGGATGGTATCCTTGTTTCCCTGGATAGATGAAGAAACTCCGGCAGTTGGCCGAAGTGGTCCATGACGTGCTCCGGGTGCAGTTCCCGCACGTCCTGCCCCCGGTTGTAGCCGTAGGAGCAGAGAATGACCGGAAGTGCGGCGTTGCGCGCGGCCAGCAGATCGGTCTCCGAGTCGCCGATCATCACCCCGAGCGCGGGGGGAATCCCGAGAGCGTCGAGGGCGTGCCACAGAGGCAGGGGATCGGGTTTGCGTTTCGGCAGGCTCTCCCCGCCGACCACCACGGGGAAAAATCGCGACAGATGCAGTTGTTCCAGCATGGCGTGGGAGAGATTCTCCGGCTTGTTCGTGACCACGGCCATGGCGAACCCTTGATCGCTCAGACGCTCCAGCACCTCGACCACCTGCGGAAAGGTCGGAGAGTGATCGGTCAGGTGATCCCGGTAGTAGTCGAGGAATGACGTGACGGCGGCCTCGAAGCGGGGATCATCGACGGGAGGCTCGGCCAGATCTCCGAGGAGTCCCCGGGCCAGCAGCGCGCGGGCTCCGTGACCCACCAGATGACGAACCCGTTCCAGAGGCAGAGCGGGCTGATCGTGGAGAGCCAGCACATGATTCATCGCCCGCCACAGATCCGGGGCGGAATCGACCAGCGTGCCGTCCAGATCGAACAGCAGAGCGCGGCAGAGGATCGGTTCGCTCATGGGGTGCGCACATAGCCCACATAGGGCAATTCCCGGAACATCTGGTTGTAGTCGATGCCGTAGCCGACCACGAACAGATTGGGAATTTCGAAGCCGATGAAATCGGCCTGAATCGCCACCCGGCGACGGGCGGGTTTGTCGAGCAGAACGCAGGTCAGCAGTTGATCGGCGCCCTTGTCGAGCAGATGACGGGAGGCCATCTGGAGGGTCAGTCCGGAGTCGAGAATGTCATCGACGAGCAGCACTTGCCGTCCTTTGGGATTCTCCCGCACATCGAGACGGGTGGTGATCAGGCCGGAGCTTTCGGAGTGGCCGCCGTAGGAGGAGAGTACCATGAAATCGAGCACCGGGGTGACTCCGAGGGCCGACAGAGCCCGGACCAGATCCGCGCCGAACAGGAAGGCTCCGGTCATGAGCGTGACCAGGATCACATCTTCCCGCAACTGGGGGGCGATCTCGCTGGCGAGAACCTCGATGCGCTTTTGGATCATGTCGGCACTGAGG
>JADGBU010000020.1 GCA_015231295.1 Magnetococcales bacterium
CGCGGCCGCCTCGTTGCGCGAGGTCAACCGTCGGGAGATCAAGAAAGTCCCCACGCTGCGGGGCAAAACGGTCATCAATCTGTTTTTCGAAAACTCCACCCGTACCCGTACCTCCTTCGAACTGGCGGGAAAACGGATGTCGGCGGATGTCATCAACATGTCGGTGGCCTCCAGCTCGGTCAAAAAGGGCGAAACCCTCATCGATACCTTGGCCACCCTCCAGGCCATGAATCCCGATGTGGTGGTGATCCGTCATCCCGATTCCGGAGCCCAGGAGTTTCTGGCCCGTCATCTGGATGCGGCCATCGTCAACGCCGGAGATGGTCGCCATGAACATCCCACCCAGGCGTTGCTCGATCTGCTGACCATCCACGATCACCTCCCCTTGCTGGATCGGGATGGCTTCGAAGGGTTGGTGGTGGCGGTGTGCGGCGATTCGTTGCATTCGCGGGTGGCCCGCTCCCTGGCGTTGGGCTTGCGCACCATGGGCGGCGAGGTCCGCTTCGTGGGTCCGCCAGGCCTGATCCCCCCCAAGGCCGAAGAGGCCTTCGGCACCCGGGTTTATCACTCCATGGACGAAGGGCTCGATGGTGCCCATGTGGTGATGGCGTTGCGACTGCAACTCGAACGCATGAGCGTGGGATTCATTCCGAGCGTGCGGGAATATTTCGCTTTCTGGGGACTGACCCGGGAGCGGTTGCAACGGGCGGCCCCCGGCGCGTTCGTCATGCATCCCGGACCGATCAATCGCGGTGTGGAGATCGCCTCCGAGGTGGCCGATGATCGGGAACGGTCGGTGATCCTGGAACAGGTGGCCAATGGCTTGGCGGTGCGTATGGCGGTGCTTTATCGGTTGTGTGGCGTGGGAGGGGGACGATGAGTGATTTTGTGCTGATCCGGGGTGGACGGGTGATCGATCCGGCCAATCATCTGGATGCGACGGCGGATGTGCTGCTGGAAGGGGGCATCATCCGAGCCGTGGGGCGGCCCGATGTGCCCTCCGGAACCACGGTGCTGGAGGCCGATGGTCTGGTGGTCGCGCCGGGTTTGGTGGATATGCATGTTCACCTGCGGGAGCCGGGTTTCGAATACAAGGAAACCATCGCCGGAGGGACGCGGGCCGCCGCCGCCGGAGGCGTCACCACGGTGGCCTGCATGCCCAATACCCGACCGGTCAACGATGATCCGAGCATCACCGGATATATTCTCCAGAAGGCCCGCAGCGAAGGCCTGGTGAATGTGGCCCCGATCGGGGCCGTGACCAAAGGGTTGGAAGGGCGCGAATTGACCGAAATGGGCCTCTTGATGCGGGCCGGCTGCGTCGCCTTTTCGGATGATGGCCGTCCGGTGGCCGACAGCGGCTTGATGCGTCGCGCTCTGGATTACTCCCGCGCCTTCGGAGCGTTGATCATTCAGCATGCCGAGGAGCCCTCGTTGTCCACGGGAGGCTGCATGCACGAAGGGGTGATCTCCAGCCGTCTCGGTCTGCCGGGATTGCCGTCGGTGGCGGAATCGGTGATGGTGGATCGGGATATCCGGCTGGTGGAGTTGACCGGAGGACGCTATCACGTGGCGCACATTTCGGTCGCCGGAGCGGTGGAGGCGGTGGCCCGCGCGCGCAGCCGAGGATTGCCGGTGAGCTGTGAAGTGGCTCCGCATCACTTTTCCCTCACCGACGAGGCGGTGATGGGCTATGACACCGATGCCAAAATGTCACCGCCGTTGCGCAGTGCCGAGGATCGCAACGCCCTGCTGGAAGGCCTGGCCCGAGGCGTGATCACGGTGATCGCCACCGATCACGCCCCGCACGATCCGGACAGCAAACGGGTGGAGTTCTGTCACGCCTCCAACGGGGTGGTGGGACTGGAGACGATGCTGCCGGTGAGCCTGGAACTGGTGCGGGATGGCGTGATGAGCTGGATGGAGTGCATGCGCGCCATGACGGTGGCTCCGGCCCGGCTGTTGGGGCTGGATCGGGGTACGCTGACGCCGGGTGCGGTGGCGGATCTGGTGCTGTTCGATCCCGATGCGGCCTGGGTGGTGGACGCGGCTCGCTTGCATGGCACCTCGCGCAACACCTGCTTTCACGGGCGTCGGGTGCGGGGACGGGTGAAAAAAACCATCGTTTCCGGACGGATTGTGTTCGATGACGACCTTTGAACATTGCTCGTTGCGGGATATCGCTCAATCGGTGGTGGGTCAGGTGGTGTTCAACCGTACCCTGCCCGGCGAGCATGGATTGTTGCGGTTGCGGGTCGGCAAGGTGGCCAGACGGGTGATGCCGGGTCATTTCGTGCAGGTGATCTGCGATCCGGGATTGACCCTGCCCAGACCCTTTTCCCTGATGGATGCCGATGCCGAAAAGGGTACGGTGGATCTGTTCTATCGGGTGGTGGGGGTGGGCACCGGGATCATGGCCTCCTGGAAAGGGGGCGAGGAGATTCGTCTGCTGATGCCGTTGGGGCGTCCATTCATGTGGCCAAAGGCCAAGGTCAACGTGTTGTTGATCGCCGGTGGCGCGGGATTGGCACCGGTTCATTTTCTGGCCAGGCGGCTGGTGGAGCGAAAGTTCGCTCCGGTGATGGCGTGGGGCATCGAAACCGAATCCCCGATGATGACCATCGAGGCCCGAATGGATGGCTTTCCGCTGGATGTGGCGTTCGTGGACTCTCCGGAGGCTCTGGCGGCGTTGGATGCGGTGGGCGTGTCGAGTCGTCTGGCCTCGATGGTGGCGACTCCGGGTCGTTTTCACGGTTATGTCACCGATCTGGCCGAGCAGTATCTGATTCACTCTCCCGAAGAGGTGCGTCGTCGCACGGTGGTCTATGCCTGCGGTCCGACGCCGATGTTGCAGGCGGTGCATCGTCTGGTGGAGCGGTTCGGTCTGGAGGGGCAAGTATCGCTGGAAGAGCGCATGGCGTGTGGATTCGGGGTCTGTGCGGCCTGTGTCGCGCCGGTGCGGACCGAAACGGGCTGGACCTATCGGAAAATCTGTACCGATGGTCCGGTATTCCCGATCGCCGATATCGCCTGGGAAAAGTATTGAAAAAAAGAGAGGGTCTGGGGGATTCTTCCCCCAGGGTTTTGACTTCAGCAGTTCACTTTTTCCAAAGAAGAGTTAATCGTGCAAAAAATTCACATCAAAAATTTCGGGCCGATTCGTGACGTGGAGTTGGACATTCATGATGCGATTTTTTTGATCGGTCCGCAGGCCAGCGGGAAGAGTACAATCAGCAAGGCGATTTGGTTTTTTCGTTCTTTGAGGTATGATATGGGGAGGACTGTTGGAACTTTTGATGATTCTGGAAATGATGATTTGTTTATATATTTTCAAAAAAATATATTAGTTAGGTTTCGGAGTCTTTTTGGGAAAGTAAAACTTGATGAAGGGTTTTTTATGAAATTTTGTTATGGTAATGGGGTTGAGGTAAGTTTAGTTTGCGATGAAGAGTTTCCTTTGGTTAGATTGGGCGATTCATTCAAAGATAAACTAAAGACTGTGTATGAAGGGATGAGGGTTCGCCGTGATGATTCTAGAAAGGAAAAAGATGAGTATGGGTTATCTCGTGATGCAATTATTCATCGAAATGCTGTTTTGAATAATTTAATCTATAAAGATGCTTTTTCTTTTTTTGATGATTATGTTGGCGACTACTTTATGCCGGCGGGGCGAATCACCTCAACAGGTTCGTCGGAAACGCTTGTTGGGAAAATAAGTAATGATCTTATGGTAAGCTTGATCGAGGCGGTTAAGTATAAAGAAAGACTTGGAATGGGGTATGAATTTGTAAGGAATGAAAGAAAGAAATTTTATATGGAGTCGATTTTAGAAGATCATTTGGATTTAGCTGAAGAACTTATTGCATCCATTTTATGTGGTGAATATCGGTCACATCGGGGTGTGGAAACATTAAAGATTAACGATAAAAAGCAAGTTGATTTGGCTTTCGCATCATCCGGACAGCAAGAGTCTTTATGGGTATTACAGACGATTTTTTTACTAATTTTAGATAAAGTGGAGTCTGCGTTGATCGTTGAGGAGCCGGAAGCTCATCTTTTTCCGGAGGCTCAAAGGAATATCGTGGCGTTGATGTCTCTTTTCTTGTCCGCTATGCCAAGAAATCAGTTCGTGATTACGACCCATTCTCCTTATATTCTCTCTTCTGCCAATAATCTTCTTTATGCGCATCAGGTTGGTCAGAAGAAGCCCGAGGAAACCGGGAAAATTGTTGACCCGAAATTATGGATGGATCCTAAGCGGGTCGGAGCCTATTTTGTGGAGAATGGTGGGATCCGAAGCATTATGGATGATGAACTCGGCATGATGCGCGCAGAGGAAATTGATAGTGTGTCCAGAAAGATCAATGAGGAGTTCGACCGCTTGTTCGATCTGGATAATGAGGTGTCGGAATGACTGGGGAACGATTTCGGGAGCATGTCAAAAAATGTCGTAATAAGACATGCATTTGTGATAAACGTTCAATAGTCACCGTGAAAGAGAGAGGGAAAATATATAATTTAAATAATCCGCAAAATAGATATGAAATATGTCAAATAAAGACGGATCCCTGTTTATCTCCACAAGGTGCGCCACGCTGTGATTATCTGTTATGGGTATGTGATAAAGATACTGTCTATTTGGTCGAGTTGAAGGGTAGCGATTCACTGCGCGCTGTTGAACAAATTTCAGAAACATTGGACGCTTTAAAGGGAGATTTTGTTTCTTTTATCGTTAATGCCCGGATTGTCGTGAGTCGTGACAGCGTGCCCAATATAAGAAACACTCCAATATATCTTAGACTAAATCGAAAAATTGAAGTGACTCAAGGGAATTTGCTCATTAAGACCGGTGAAATGACGGATAAGCTCGCTTAACCATTCTGACACTCAAGGGGAATCCCATGCCCAACGTTCCGGAAATCAGCTTTTTGCGCAATGTCGCCCTGATCGCTCATGGCGGAGGGGGCAAGACCACGCTGGCGGAGTCGTTGCTGTTCGATGGCGAGGCGATCGCGCGGCGGGGTGACGTGGACAAGGGAACCACGGTGATGAGTACCGAACCCGAAGAGATCGAACGACGGGTCACGATCACCACCCATGTGGGACACTGTGTGTGGCGCAATCACTGGTTCAATCTGGTGGATACCCCCGGATACAGCGATTTTCTGGAATTGACCCGCAGCGCGCTCGATGTGGTGGGAGGCGCGGTGATGCTCTTTTCCGGCGAGGTGGGCATCAAAACCGAACACGAGCGACTCTGGACCATGACCGAAGAGGCCATGGTTCCGGTGATCGGCTTCATCAACAAGCTCGACCGGCCCCGGGCGGATTTCATTCGCGCGCTAGGGGTGATCGAATCCCGATTGGGCGTCACCGTCTTGCCGCTGACCATTCCCATCGGGGTGGGGGAGAATTTCGGCGGCATCGTCGATCTGATCCCCATGACCGCCTGGTCGGCGAAAGATGGGGTATTCTGCCAGATCGATCTGCCGGAAAGCGTGCGCGCCGATGCGGAATATTATCGGACGCAACTGGTGGAAAAAATCGTCGAAGGGGATGACGCCTTGCTGGAGCGTTATCTTTCCGCCGGGGAGGAGCCCTCTCTGGAAGCCCTGCATCGTGGTTTGCGGGAGGCGGTGATCACCCGTCGTCTGCTGGTGATCTATTGCGGTTCGGCGTCGGCCAACATCGGTGTTCGCTCCCTGGCCAACGGGATCGTCGAATATCTGCCCAGTCCCCTGGACAAGGCGATGCTCAAACCTCTGAACGGCATCGATCCGGAACATCCCCAACGGGTGATCTCCAGGAGTCCGATCCATTCGGATCCTTTTTCCGCTGTGGTTTTCAAGACCGTGATGGATCCTTTCTCGGGCAAGTTGTCGGTGATTCGGGTTTTTTCCGGCGTGATCGAACTCGATCAGCCGTTTCTGAACGCGACGCGCCAGCACAAGGAGAAAGGGGGACGGCTCTTCCGCTTGCAGGGACGGGAGATGATTCCGGTGAATCGTCTGGGCGCGGGCGAGATGGGAGCCATCGCCAAACTCGACGAGGTGCATACCGGCGATACCTTGTGCGCGGTGGATCATCCGATTCGCTATCAACGGGTGATGTTTCAGGAGCCGACCCACACCTTCGCCGTGGAAACCGAAGCCAAATCCGAAGAAAAGGTCGCGCTCGGACTGGAAAAACTGGTCGAGGAGGATCCCACCTTGCGCTTGCGTCGGGATCCCGTGACGCATGAGCTGATTTTATCCGGCATGGGTCAGACCCATCTGCGGGTGGTGTTGGATCGGCTCAAGCGCAAGTATGGCGCGATCGCCACCTTGAAAACCGCGCGTCCGCCGTTTCGGGAGACGATCACCAAAAAAGCCCGTGTCCAGGGCAGGCTCAAAAAACAGACCGGAGGACGGGGACAGTTCGCCGATTGCTGGCTGGAGATCGAACCGTTGCCCCGGGATGGCGGCTATGAATTCGAAAATCGCATTGTCGGCGGGGTGATTCCGCGTCAATTTGTGCCGTCGGTGGAAAAGGGGGTCGTCGAGGCCATGGAAGAGGGGGTGATCGGGGGCTATCCGGTGGTGGATGTGCGGGTGTCCTTGGTGGATGGCACCCATCACTCAGTGGATTCATCGGATCACGCTTTCAAGACCGCCGGGGCCATGGCCTTTCGCAAAGGTTTGATCGAGGCGGGATCGGTATTGCTGGAGCCGATCATGACCATGGAAGTGACGGTCCCGGAAGATGTATTGGGAGATGTGATCGGAGATTTGAACAGCCGACGCGCCCGCGTGCTCGGCGTGATTCCCAAAGGAGGCGGGGGTCAGATCATCTCCGCCGAGGCACCGATGGTCGAAGTGTTGGATTACGGTAACGTTCTCAACGGATTGACCTCCGGGCGCGGCTTGTACACCATGCGTCTTTCCGCCTATCACATTGCGCCGAACCACATCGCGCGGGTGATCCTGGAACAAAACAAATCAGAATAATCTCATACCATTACGGGTCCAGGGGGATTATCCCCCTGGCAGGGTCCAGGGACGGAGTCCCTGGCATTCTTTAAAAGAATTCCTTGTTCTCACAAAAAAGAGTCAAGAAAACCGTCGAATTGGACGATCCAATACCCATGCAGCCCATGAGATCCACTCGATATCAGAAAGCAGGCGAGGGTAAAATGATCAGCGTATCCCATCCAGTCTTGTTGCAACTCTACCGTCGGGTGGATCGTTCCCGTGCCGTCCGGCAGGTGGTGGAGCCGGGAACCGGGGTTCAGGCGCGGATTTCCACCTCCCGTCCCGAATTCGGCTCCACACGACTCTCCGAAGGGGAAGGAAATGATTTCCAATCCTTTTTCCTCAAAGCCATGGAAAAACGGGATTGATGGGGTGACATCATGACACCATGGCGCGCCTGGGGGGTGGCGTTGGCCTTGCTGCTGGTTTCCGGCTCGGTCGGACCGGCGCGCGCGGATGTGGTGATTCTGATTCATGGCTACATCAGCGGTGACGAGGCCTGGGCAAAAAGCGGCGTCACCCGCGAATTGATGAAAAAAGGTTGGGAATCCGGCGGCAGCGTGACCGCCATCGGCTCCGGGGGCGGTTTGAAATTCCGTGGAGTCGCCCCGAAAACCGATCGGGTGTTCTATCTGGCCGATCTACCCTCCGAAGCCCCGCTGAGGATCCAGGCCGACGCCCTCAAAGAGATTCTGCTGGCGATACGCAAGCAGCGGGGGGTCGAGCGCACGCATCTGGTCGGTCATTCCGCCGGGGGCGTGGTGGCCCGGGTGCTGATGGTCCGGGAACCCGACCTTTCGATTCACACCTTGATCACCATCGCCTCTCCCCATCTGGGCACCGACAAGGCCGAGGTGGCCGGTCTGATCGCCAGCACGCCTTTATCCATGATGGCCCCGATGATGGGCATGGATACCCTCAATCGTTCCAAATCCCTCTATGACGATCTGGCGCGTGAGCGTCCGGGTAATTTTCTGCACTGGCTCAATCAGCAGCCACATCCCAAAGCCCGTTATTTGTCGATTGTGCGTCGGGAAGGTTTCGTCTTCGGTGACAATACGGTTCCGGCCTGGAGTCAGGACATGCGGAAGATTGACGCCTTGAAGGATCAGGCGGTCACGGCCATCACCATCGGGACGAATCACGCATTGGATGAAGAGGATGGGGGAGCGGTGGTGGAGTGGCTGGGGCGTTGAGTGATTGGGGTCCATGGGGCGTTGCCCCAAACCCCACCAAGGGCTTTGCCCTTGGATCCCACCAGGGGAATAATTCCCCTGGACCCGTGATGATGATCGGCGTTGGCGCGAGACTCCGGATTCACGCATCCTTGCGTAAAAACCGGAGCCTCGCGTTACACGGGGCTTAACCCCGTTCTTTCAACCAGTTGGCGATGGCCGGCGGGATCTCTTTCTGAGAACGTCCGCTGACATACACCCCGATGTGACCCCCATTGAAGGCCACTTCCTGGTAATCCGAACTGCCCACATACTGCTTGAGGGCTTTGGAAGCATCGGGCGGGACCAGATGATCTTTGGTCGCGTAGACATTGAGCACGGGCATGGTGATATTGGCCAGATCGACCCGCCGTTCACCGATTTTGATATTCCCCTTGATCAAGCCATTCTTCTGGAAGAAATCCTTGATGAATTGTCGGAAGGCTTCGCCCGCCTGATCGGGGGAGTCGAAGATCCACTTTTCCATGCGCAGGAAATTCTTCAATTTCACCTTGTCATCGAGCAGATCCACCATGTCGAGATACTTTTGTCCGGTGAGCCGATAGGGGTTCATGGACAGGAAGGTGACATTGAGCAGATCGCCGGGAATATTACCCATCGTATCGACCAGCAGATCGATATCGAGGTTGCGGACCCACTGGCTCAACAGGTTGTCCGGGGTATGGAAATCGACGGGCGTGACCATCGTGACCAGGTTGCGGACCCGATCGGGATGGAGCGCGCTGAAGCAGAGGCTGAACGCGCCGCCCTGGCAGATGCCGAGGATATTGACCCGATAGATGTCGTGGCGATCGCGGATGAAATCGACGCAGCGACGGATATAGCCGTTGATGTAGTCATCGAGTCCGAGGTAGCGATCGGAGGCGTCGGGGTAGCCCCAGTCGATGAGATAGACATCCATGCCTTCGTCGAGCAGACCGCGAATCATGGAGCGATCTTCCTGGATATCGGTCATATAGGGCCGATTGACCAGGGCGTAGACCACCAGGACCGGCACCCGATGGGGGTTGTCGGTTCTGGGGATGTAGTGATAGAGCGTCACCTTGTCGTCACGGAAGACCACTTCCTTGGGGCTGATACCGGATTCGATCGGTCCCACCTCGGAGAAGGTTTTGACACCAGCCGCGAGTTTCTGATTGAAGCGGGACAGCTCTTCCACCGCCTTTTCGGGATTGATGGCGAACGGGAACATGGGGATTATTCTCCTTTCTGGGCGGGTGCGGCAGCGGCCTGTTGAGGCCGGGCATTACCGATGCGTACCGTCTTCTTGATGGCCGATTTATCCGCCGATTCGGCACCGGTATCGACGGGGGCGGTCAGTGCTTCTTCCACCTGCTGTTTCAGGGCGGTCAACTCTTCGCGCAGACGGCGCACGCCGAGTTTTTCCATATCGTCGCGCAGGGTATTGATTTCGGAGGTGGCATCCTTGCCTTGCAGTTCGTGGAGGCTCTCTTCCACGGCACTGATGCGGCGGCGCAGGGTGCTGATCTGGCGATGTGCGCTATCGAGTTCGCGCCGGGTCGGCAGATTGACGGCGGCCAGGGAGTTGTCCATCATTTCGGCCATATTGCGCCGGACCCGCATCATGGCATTCATCATGCGCGAGTTGATTTCGTTGAACTCTTTGCTGGTGACGGTGGAGGCGTTGGCCTCTTCGTTGCAGTCCACCCACAGCACGTAGAGATCCCGCATGGTTTCCATCGACTTGCCTTCGGCGCCCATTTCCAGGAGCTTGCGATGCATCAGGTCGAGGGCCCGTTTGGAGGATTCGTTCATCAATTTCTGGAACTCTTCGAACGCCTTGCGATATTCGAGGCTCAGACGCATTCCTTCCTGGATTTTTTCCTGTTTTTCCCGATTGAGTCCCAGACCCGGCATGGAGAGAAAGCGGGAGAGGGCTTCTTCGGTGGCGGGTCCACCGGCCAGCAGGGCGCGCATGGTATCGTTCGAGAAGGCCGGATTCGACCCCATGAAGTCGCTCCAGGCTTTCATGGGACGGCTCCAGAAGGCGGTCATCTCCTCCATGTTGCCCATTTTACCCATGTTGCCGAAATTGCCCATGGCCCCGTAGAGCGATTCGTTGCCCTGGGTGAACATCGCCTTGGCCTGTTGGATGGCCTTGTCGAGTTGCGCGGTCCACTCCTGTCCCAGATTGGCCCCTTCGGACATGCCCTGGAACACCTTGAACACTTCCCGTCCCATGCGCATGAACTCTTCCATGGATCCCATCGCGTGACGCATGGCCATGGCTTCGGGCTTTTGCGTGGGGGGGGAGAAGGGGTTCTGCCAACGGCTCATTCCATCGCGGAAAAAGTTCATGGGATTTTCGGTTTGCCAGGCATTCGTCCAGCTGCTCTGGGTCACATCGGACCAATCTTCCCACATTTTGCGTTGCAGGGTGTTCCACCCGCTCATCCAATCGGTGGAAAATGGATTGTTGTTCATGTTTAACTCCTTGATGGGGATTTATCAATCAGAAACCGAGTCACGATGTTTTGATCACGACTGCAAGCCGCTTTTTTGATAAATCCATGACTTGAAGCGTCATTGCGGCCATGCCTGCCGGTTTGGAATGGGACGGCGCGTCCCTGCGCCGTTACATCAGGGCTGTTGTCCACCTGTTGCGCAGGACGCACAGGTCGCCCCGACACCGGGGAAATAAAAGAGTTTATTCCAGTCCGGCTTTGGCCTCTTCCACCAGCTTGGTGATATTTTTTTCGATCAGGACTTTGAGTTCGTTTTGGCCTTGGGTCAGCACATCCATGGTGCGCTTGGCGTTATCGACCATCATTTTGCCCAGATTGGTGGCGATGTCGGCCTGGGTGGAGACGGCTTCCTGGATGGTCTTGGCGGAACTCAGGTCTTTGAGCTGCTTGGCACCGGCCGTGATGAAGCCTTCGGCGGCTTCGAGCTGTTGTTTGGTCAGCTCTTGCACAGTACGGTCGTTGATCCTTTGCAGATCGGAGATGGAGTCCATCATTTTTTTGGTCAAATCCGTCATGCGTTCGGCAACCTTGTTATTGTCCATGGCTTGATCCTTAGTCGATTGAGTTCACATGTCGTTGCAGAATTGCTGCAATGCAACAATGGTGCGATGCAGCATAAGGGAATGGTGGGGCACTGTCAAAGATTTTTTTGGGGGGAGTGGAAATTTTTCCCTCCCCCTTTGGATGCTATGAATCGTCGTCTTTTTTCTTTCCGGTTGGCCCCAGGGTCAAGGAGAAGAGACTGCCTTGCAGTGAGTGCCACATTTCCAGGTTGCGTCGTCCCATTTCGCTGATGAGGCTCAGGGGATCCGGCGCGGATTGGAAGAAGGTTTTCTGATCCATGAAGGCATCGAGGCTCTGTTTCATCCATTCGCCCAGAGCCTCTTGCAGCGTATCGCCGTAGAAACGGATGATCAGTTGCAGGGCGTCGGAGTCGAAGACGGGACGGCCCTTGTCTTCTTGTTCGCTGATGATTTGCAGCAGGATCAGACGGGTGAGGTCTGCTCCGGTGCGGTTGTCCACGACCTGGAACGGGATGCGGTTCATCACCAGATCCCGCACCCCGTCCAGGGTGATGTAGGCCGACTGCTCGGTATCATACAGGCGTCGGTTGGCGTATTTTTTGATGATGCGAACCTGGGTCTCATCCATAACAAAAAGTCTGCCTTTCGGGAGTCGCCTGTTGAGGGAATGATGGATCAGTGAATAAACTGACCGCCGTTGATATCGATATTGGCACCGGTGATGAAGCCAGATTTTTCCGAGGCCAGGAAAGCCACCACGCGGGCGATTTCCCACGGTTCGGCGAGGCGACCGGCGGGAATCTGGGCGATGATGGATTGCAGCACATCCTCACGGATTTTCTTGACCATTTCGGTGGCCACATAGCCGGGGCTGATGGTATTGCAGGTGACATTCTTGCGGATGCCTTCCTGGGCGATGGCCATGGTGAAGCCATGCATGCCGGCCTTGGCGGCGGAGTAGTTGGCCTGACCGAACTGCCCCTTGCGACCGTTGATGGAGGCGATGTTGACGATGCGGCCAAAACCGCGATCGAGCATGCCGGGGAAGACCTGACGGGTGACGTTGAACACGCTGTCGAGGTTGACGCCGATGACCTGATTCCACTGTTCGGGGGTCATTTTTTTGAGAACGCTGTCGCGGGTGATGCCGGCGCAGTTGACCAGCACTTCCACCGGACCCATTTCGGCCTCGATTTTCGCCACGGCCTGTTTGCAGGATTCGAAGTCGGCCACGTCGGCTTCGTAGACCGAGACTTCGATGCCTTCGTCTTTCAGGGATTGTTTCCAGGCGTCGAGGTTGGGGCATTCGAAGACCGGAGCACAGGTGGTGGCCACCCGATAGCCTTCTTGCGTCAGAGTTCTGCAGATATCCGTACCGATACCGCCCGCTCCGCCTGTCACCAAAGCCACTTTTCCACTCATGATTCCGTTCTCCTTGTGTTGGTGGGTTGTCCCTATGATTGATTTTACATCGGATTGTTCCCGATTGGCGCGGCCTTTGGTGTTTGAAACAGCGGTCACGTCTGGGCTTGCGCCGCTGCACGGTGTATCGATCCTCCTGTCAGGATCCGTAGATCAGGAGGCGTGCAGCAAGATTATGGGTAAGTTATGTTAATTACCTCTTTTTCGACCGTTTGAAAAGGGAACGTTTATCGCTCCGCTTGTTTTGTCGGGGTCGGGCGTGTCATAGTGGGGGTATGGGGATGGATCGGGCGAGGAAATTGGGGGCTGACATGGTGTTTATGCGCATATGGCAGCGGTTGCGTCTGGATGTCAAGCTGATCGGTTCGACATTGGTGCTGCTGGCCATCCCGACGGTACTGCTTGGCTGGCATGCCATCGCCGCCGAACAGCGGGCCTTGCAGGAACGCATCCAGAGTCAGGGGGCCTCTCTGGCTGAAGCGGCGGCGATTTTTTCCATCGAGCCGCTGCTGACCCTCGACGATGCCATTCTCAGCGGTTATGTCAAGCGTCTCACCCGCACCCAGTACGATGTGGAGTTCGTGCGCATCCTCGACGCCGATGGCCGGGTGGTCGCCCAGGCTCCGGATCCCCATGCCCCGGAGAGTCATTTTCTGAATCAGGGCGGGCAGGTGCGTCATTTTCACGCCCGGGTTCTGGTGGAGCCCGAGGACAGCGAACCGATCGGCGCGGTGGAGGTCGGTCTCTCCACCCGTCACGCCGATCAGGCCGCCATGAGTCGCGTCAAACGACTGATCGCCGCGTTTCTGGGGATCTTCGTGGTGTTGGGCATTTCGCTCTCCCTGCTCCTGAAGCGGATGGTCACGGATCCGGTACGTCGTCTCGACCGTCACGCCAAGGCTCTGGGGCAGGGCGACCTGGAGTCGGTGATCGTCCTCCCCGGCGCGGATGAGATGGGGCGTCTGGCCGCCGCCATGGATGCCATGCGTCGCGATATACGGGAGTCTCACGCCGCCTTGCGCCGTCAGGAGGAGTATGTCGCCAGTCTGGTGGACAGCGCGCTCGACATGATTCTCTCCGTGGATCCGGAGCAGCGGATCGTGGTGTTCAATCCCGCCGCCGAACGGATTTACGGTTATGCCCGTTCCGAAGTGCGGGGAAAACCGGCGGAGATGCTTTGCGCCGTGCCCGGAGAGGCGGAAGAGATGTTTTCCACCATCCGCAGTTGCGGCAAGTTCGTCGGGGAGTTGACCGGTCGGCGCAAGGATGGCTCCATCTTTCCGGTATTCATGTCCGCCTCTTTGCTCAAGGATCGCAAGGGGCAGGTGATCGGCGCGTTGGGCAGCTTGCGGGATCTCACCGAACAAAAGCAGGTCGCGGAGCTGGAACGGGCCCGCAAGGCCGCCGAGGCGGCCAATCAAGCCAAAAGCGCTTTCCTCGCGGTGATGAGTCATGAAATCCGCAGCCCGATGAATGGGGTCATCGGCATGGCGGATCTGCTGGCCGCCACGGAACTCCAGCCGGAACAGCGGCAATTCGTCGAGATCATTTTGCGTTCCGGACACTCGCTGTTGGCGTTGTTGAATGACATTCTCGATCTGTCCAAGGTCGAGGCCGGGGCGATGCGGCTGGAATACGCCCCCTTCAACCTGAGAGAAGTGGTGGGCATCTCCTGCGAGATTCTGGCCGCCACCGCCCGCAGCAAGGGAATCGAACTGCATCACGAAATCGATCCGCCGGTGCCGGAGTGTGTGTTTGGCGATTCGCTGCGGTTGCGGCAGATTCTGATCAATCTGGTGGGCAACGCCATCAAGTTCACCCCGGAAGGAGAGGCCCGGGTCCGGGTGCGGCTGGAACGCGAAGAGCTGGAAAATCCTTTGCCGCTGGTGGTCCATTTTGCCGTCTCCGATACCGGCGTGGGGGTGCCGAAAGAGAAGCAGGAGATCATTTTCGATCGCTTCAGTCAGGCGGATCTTTCGACCACCCGTCGTTTTGGAGGGGTGGGGTTGGGATTGACCATCTCGCGTCAGTTGGTGGAGATGATGGAGGGGCGCATGTGGATGGAGAGCCCCGGAGAAGGGATGGGCAGTGTGTTTCATTTCACGGTTCGGTTGCGCCGTTGTCTCGGGGAGGAGATGGGAACCGGATCGGGAACGGCGGAGCCTGCCACCTTGACGGGCCTGGGGCGCGCGGAGCGGGGATTGCGGGTGCTGGTGGTCGATGACGGGGTGGATAACCGGATTCTGGCCAATCATATTCTGACCCGCGCCGGACACGAGGTGGAACAGGCCGTGGATGGTCAGGATGCCCTGGAGCAGTTGCGGCATGGGGCGTTCGATATCGTGCTGATGGATGTGCAGATGCCGCGCATGGATGGCATCGTGGCCACCCGGGCGATCCGCGAAGGGGAGTTGGGGGAGGGGCTGGCTCGGGTGCCGATTCTGGGGGTGAGCGCCGGAGCCTTGCAAGAGGAGATGGAACGGGGCATCGAGGCGGGCATGGATGGCTTTCTGACCAAGCCGTACCGGGCGAAGGCGTTGCTGGAGGCGGTGGGGCGTCTGGCCGGACGGGTGGAGGGCCGGGAGTCATGAAAGAGGCGCGAGGCGCGGGGCCGCTGTTGGTGTTGCAGGAGGTCCGGTGCGCGCCGCTGGAGCGGGTGGATCTGGAGATTTGCGCCGGGGATTCGTTGGCCATCCTGGGTGGAGAGGGGAGCGGAAAGAGTCGCCTGGCGCGGGTGATGGCCTGTCTGGTGGCTCCGGAGTCGGGTCGGGTGGCGTGGATGGGAGAGCCGGGCGGGATCGGATTGGTGTTTCGGGTACCGGATCTGCGTTTTTTGTGTGCCACTCCCCGGGAAGAGGTGGCCTTGACGCCGGCCTCTCGTGGTCTGAGTGGCGAGGCGTTGCGGGAGCGGATCGCGGAGTCGTTGGCGTGGGCGGGGGTGGCGGACTCCTGGTTGGATCGGGAGTGGTTCCGGTTGTCGGCGGCAGAGCGGTATCGGGTGGGGGTGGCGGCGGTCCTGGCGGCCCGGCCCGAGTTGATGCTGCTGGATGAGCCGGGCTGCGCGTTGTCGGATGCGGGAGAGGCGTCGCTGGTCGGGAATGTGCGGGAGTTCGGCCGGTTGCATGGGGGGGCGATGGTGATTTTCACCAGCCGTGACGCGCGGGCCCGGCAGGCGGATCGGATTGTATCCATTGAAAGATTTTTGGTTGAACCTCCAGCAGGATGAATGGCATGCCTATTCGCGCCGTGAAGAATGAATCGATTCCCGATCCGCTTCATCACCTCTATCGTCTCGACAACGGCTTGATGGTCGGTGTCTTTCCCATGCCCTGGCTGCACGAGGTGGGAGCCACCCTGATGGTGCGGGCCGGCAGTCGCTTCGAGGAGCCTCATCACGCCGGAATCGCCCATTTTCTGGAGCATATGCTGTTCAAGGGCACGGTCGATATTCCCGATCCCACCGGATTTCACGGCCATCTGGAGTCCATGGCCGCCGATATGAACGCCGCCACCGGTCAGGAAACCAATGCCTACTGGATCACCCTTCCCGCCGAATGGTTGCAGGAGGGTTTCACCGCTTTTTGCGATATGTTCACCCGTCCGGCCCTCTCGGATATCGAAACCGAACGCCGGGTGATCCTCGAAGAGATGCGCGAGGATGAAAACGATCAGGGAGAACTGGCGGTGCCGTCGGTTCTGGGAGCCATGGCCCTGTGGCCGGGTCATCCGCTGGCCCGCTCGGTGCTCGGCAGCCGGGAAACCGTGGCCCGCATTCAGGTTCCGGCCCTGCGGGAGTATCTGGCGCGACACTATCGGGGAGGCAGCATGGCCCTCTCCTTTTGCGGCCCCATCGAACCTTCGACCGCCCTCGAACTGGCCCGCTCCACCCTGGGAAAATTGCCCGCCGGAGTCGGAGCCCCGGTCCAGGCTCCGGTGACGCTCCCGCCCGGTCCCCACTGGGTGGCGGTGGATGATCAAAGCTCCCAGTTTTCTCTGTCGCTCTATTTTCGGACCCAGGGGTTCCGCGATACCGGATATTATCCCACCGCCGCGCTGCGCCGTCTGCTGGATGACGGCTTCTCCTCCCGCTTGCAGGCGGTGGTGCGGGAACGGCGCGGTCTGGCCTACGATGTCTGGTCGGCCTTCACCACCCACTCGGACGCGGGTTTTCTGGAGGTGGGTGCCACGCTCTCTCCGGATCATCTGGAAGAGGCGTTTCAGGTGTTGTTCGAGCAATTGGATTCGCTTGTCACCGCCCCCCCGGATCCGGAAGAGTGGCAACGTCTGTTGATCCGTTGGCGCGCCGGATTGCTGGTCACGCTGGATCACCCCTCCGAATTGATCGAGCGTTATGTGGGAGATCGGTTGTTCGAGGCCGCCGAAACTTTGGATTACTCCTGGAAACAGGCCTATGCCATCGATCCCGGTTTGCTGCCGACCTTCGCGGCCCGTCTGCTGCGTCCGGAAAATCTCGCGGTGGTGCTGATCGGGCCGAATGCCCGCAAGACCTTGCCGCGTCTGAAACAGGCCTTCGCCCGTTTTTCCCGGAAAATGGGATGAGGTGAAGGATTCATTTCCCAGGGCTTCGCCCTGGACCTACCAGGGGCCAATGGCCCCTGGACCCCAATAGTTATCGATCGATCGATTTCCGGAGCGTTCATACCATGGGTACCTTTGAGTGGGAAGCCCTCTCCAAAAGCGGAGAAAAACGCAAAGGAGAGATGGAAGGGAGCAATCCCGGCATGGTTCTGGCGCAACTGCGTCGCCAGGGTCTGAAAAATCCGAGCGTGAAAAAAAAGTCGGCCAAGGCCCTCAAGGGGGGCAAGATCACCGAAATCGAAATCGTGGTGTTTACCCGGCAGTTGGCCACCATGGTCGGCGCGGGTCTGCCTTTGGTTTCCTGCTTCGATCTGGCGGCGCGCGGCGCGGAAAACCGGACGCTGCAAGAGGTGACACTGCGCGTCAAAGCCGATATCGAAGCCGGAACCACCTTGACCGATGCCATGGTCAAGGAACCGGCCATGTTCGATGAATTGTTTATCAATCTGGTTCAGGCCGGGGAGCAGTCGGGGATTCTGGAGACGGTGCTCAACCGTCTGGCGGTCTACAAGGAGAAGTCCGCCGCCTTGAAGGCCAAAGTCAAATCGGCCATGACCTATCCGATTGCGGTGTTGGTGATCGCCTTTGTCATCACCGGGGTGCTGATGATTTTCGTGGTGCCCACCTTTGCCGAACTGTTTTCCAGCTTCGGGGCCGAACTGCCCATGCCGACCCGCATCGTGATCGGGATTTCCGAATGGGCTCAGGCCCGCTGGTGGCTGGTGCTGGCGGTGATCGGGGCGGGGAGCTGGTCGTTCAGCAACGCCTACAAGAAGAATAAACAGTTTCATTATCAGATGGATAAGCTGGCCCTGAAACTGCCCGTCTTCGGCAACATTCTGCGCAAATCCTCGGTGGCCCGTTTTGCCCGCACCTTCGGCACCATGATCGCGGCGGGCACGCCGATTCTCGACAGCCTGGAAAATGTCGCCAAAACCGCCGGCAACAAGGTGGTGGAAGAGGCGGTGATGAACTCCCGGTCTTCCATTTCCGAAGGACGGACCCTCACCGAACCGTTGGCGGCTTCGGGAATCTTCCCCCCCATGGTGACGCAGATGATCGGCATCGGGGAGTCCACCGGCAATCTGGAGGTGATGCTCGAAAAGGTCGCGGATTTCTACGAAGCCGAGGTGGATCGCGCCGTGGACAGCCTCACCGCCCTGCTGGAACCGCTGATCCTGGTGATTCTCGGGGTGCTGATCGGCGGTCTGGTGGTGGCGATGTACATGCCGATCTTCCAGATGGGAGCCGTGGTGAGTTGATCCCGCTGCCTCCTTTGTTTCGTCGGGCGCAAAGGCCGGTGCGTTTGCTGCTGCCCCGGTTGGCGATCGGCTTCGGATTGATTCTGTTCATCGTCGCGGCTCCCCCCCTGGAAGAGGGATGGCCCGATGACCGGATTTTGCTGCGTCTGTTTGTGGTGGTGATGTTTCTGCTGGTCATCGGTCATCTGTGGTGGCTGCGGGCCGGTCGGGATCCCGTCTGGCTGGCCAGGGTGCAGTGCGCCATCGATCCGATTCTGGTGGTGGTGCTGGTGATTCTCACCGGAGGGTTTCACAGTCCGTTTTTGTTTCTCAACGGTCTGGTGACGCTCAACGCGGCGTTGCTGTTCGGACGTCGGGCGGCCCTGGTGACGGCCACGCTGATTTTGCTCATCACGGCGGCGGCCCTCTCCCTGACCGCCCTGCTGTTGGGAAAACCGGTGGATCCGGCTCCGGTGCTGCTCTGGGGATTGGTGTTGCATGCCGTCGCTTATTATCTCACCGCCATTCTGGGGGGAGCGTTGTCCCAACGGGCCAAGGGATGGCAATCGGCCTTCGATCGTCAGACCGACAGCCTGGCGGATCTGGCCGCCTTGCACGAACAGATCGTCGCGGCGGTGCCGTATGGCCTGATTCTGGTGAACAATCAGGGGATTGTCCGGGCGATCAATCCGGGAGCCGAAGAGTTCGTGCCGCCGGGAGTCGAGGGGAAATCGGGTCAGACCCTGGAACGCATCGATGAAGCGTTCGCCTGGGCCGTGGCCTGGGCGGCAGGGGGGACGGTCTATGTGGAGGTGCCGACCCGGGAACGGATTTTGGGCTTGAACGTATCGTTTCTGCACAACCGGTTGCAAGAGCGGATCGGCGCGTTGCTGGTGATTCGGGATCTGACTCCGATGAAGCGTCTGGAGCGGGATCTGGCGGAGCGGGAGCGGTTGGCGTGGATCGGTCGCATGTCGGCGGGCATGGCGCATGAGATTCGCAATCCTCTGGCCTCGATCCTGACCGCCGCCCACATGATCACCCCGACCGACCAGCGGGAACAGCGCATGCTGACCATCATTCAGGAGGAGGTGACGCGGGTCAAGCAGTTGACCGGGGATTTTCTGCTGTTTGCCCGGGGGGCGCGGGCGCGGCGTCAGGTGGTGGAGATGTCGGCCTTTCTGCTCGGCATGGAGGAGCGGGCCCGTCGCGATCCTCGCTGGGGAGCGCGGGAGTTGCGGGTGGAGCTGGAAGATCCCGAGGTGGCGATCCGGTTCGATCCGGACCATTGGCGTCAGATTTTCTGGAATCTGTTCCTGAACGCGGCCCAGGCCGCTCCGGAGGGGAAACGGGTATGGGTGCGGGTGGGGAGAGTGGTGCATGGCCGGGTGGAGGTGGTGGTGCAGGATGATGGTCCGGGGGTGAATCCGGGTTTGTTGCCTCAGTTGATCGAGCCTTTTTTCACCACGCGGCCCAACGGATCGGGTTTGGGATTGGCGGTGGTGCATCATCTGGCGGGGGTGAACGGAGCCTCCTTGCGGCTGGAAAATGGTTCGCAGGGGGGATTGCGGGTGGTGTTGGAGGTCGAGGGAGTTCATGGCGCAGATTCTGGTATGTGACGACGAGGCCAATTTGCGGGAGTTGCTGTGTCTGGCTCTGGAGGAGAACGGACATCGTACCCGGGGCGCGGCCAATGGTGCCGAGGCGTTGCGGCTGCTGGAACAGAGCCCCTGGGATCTGCTGATCACCGATTTGCGTCTGCCGGACATCAGCGGTTTGGATTTGTTGCGTCGCGCCAAGGAGCTGGCCCCGGAGCGGCCCGCATTGCTCATGACCGCGTTCGCTTCGGCCTCCACCGCCGTGACCGCCATGAAGGAAGGAGCGTTCGACTATCTCGAAAAGCCGTTCGAGATGGAGGAGTTGCATCTGGCGGTGGCGCGGGCGTTGGAGCAGGGGGCGTTGCGGCGGGAGAACGATCTGCTGCGTCAGGCGGTCGGGGAGCGCGAGGCGGGAGAGGTGATCGTCGGGGTCTCTCCGACGATGCGTCGGGTGTTGGAGCTGGCGCGACGGGCGGCGCGCACTGACGCCTCGGTGCTGATCACCGGAGAGTCGGGGACCGGCAAGGAGTTGGTGGCCCGTTTCATTCACGGCTGCAGCGGTCGGGCGCGGGGTCCGTTCGTGGCGGTGAACTGTGCGGCGGTGCCCGAAGGTCTGATCGAAAGCGAGCTGTTCGGTCATGCGCGGGGAGCGTTCACCGGTGCGGTTTCCCATCGTCCGGGATTGTTCGTCGAGGCCGATCATGGCACGTTGTTTCTGGACGAGATCGGCGAAACCCCTTTGGGATTGCAGGCCAAGTTGCTGCGGGTGGTTCAGGAGCGTCTGATCCGTCCGGTGGGTGGGGTGGGCGAACGGGCGGTGGATGTGCGTCTGCTGGCCGCGACCAATCGGGATCTGATGGAAGAGACCGGTGCGGGACGCTTTCGGGAGGATTTGCTTTATCGTCTCAACGTGGTGAATCTGCGGCTGCCGCCGTTGCGGGAGCGTCGGGAGGATATTCCATTGTTGGCGGCCCGTTTTCTGGAGCAGCATGCCCGGAAATATGGCTTGGCGATTCCGGGATTTTCGCCGGAGGTGATGGATTGTCTGCAACGTCACGGATATCCGGGCAACGTGCGGGAGTTGTCGAATCTGGTGGAAGGGGCGGTCGCCTTGACCGTGGAAGGTCGGGTGGAGATGGATGCCCTGCCCGAAGGAATGCGGTGCGGCGTGACCCGGAAGGAGGTTCCGGAGTCCACCTTTCGGTTGCCGGAGGGGGGGCTGGATCTGGAAGCCCATCTGGCCGCGCTGGAGGCCAGTGCGATGGATCAGGCATTGGAGGCGTGTCAGGGCTCCAAGACCCGTGCGGCGGAGTTGTTGGGCATGAGTTTCCGCACGTTTCGCTATCGGTTGGGCAAGCTGGTGGGGCGGAATTGATGGGGTCCAGGGGCCATTGGCCCCTGGTGGGGTCCAGGGGCGAAGCCCTTGGGACGTTCAATCAGAAAAAATTCAACACCCCGGGGGATGAATCCCCCAGTCCCCCTCTTTTTTTTCAACGGATTCAAAAAAAAACGGGGGAGTCATCACGACTCCCCCGCCTCAAACCCGTCACGCTTTCAGATCATTTGCACTTGTTGAAGTCGGGGCGATCGCCGGCACAGAAATTGGTGCCTTTGGCGTCGGCGGCACCGGCGTCGTTGAATCCACCGGTCAGGGCCGCGCCCTTGAACTTGGCGGTGATTTTCTTGGACTTGGTGATATCGGTGCGGTCATTGGCGCAGGCTTTGTTGGCCGCTTCCACACAGGCTTCCTGGGTGGTGGCGGCATTGTCCTTGTCGCACGCCTGCTTGCCGTCGCACTTGGCATAGGCCGTGGCTTCTTGACCTGCGCAGGCGGTCCGGTGATAGCTGACGACACAATCCGCCGCAGCGGCACTGCCGACGAAACCGAGGACAGCCAGGAACAAAGGCAGGGAGAAGGCGGTTTTTTTCATATCGGACTCCTTGACTTGATTGTGAAACCCGTGGGTTGGTGAGGAAGTTATAGTGTGCTGGATAACCTGCCTGCACGCAAGGGTTTTTTATCAAGTCAAGATTAAGCTGATGGGATTTGTTTGGGGCGTGGCCCCAAACCGCACAGGGGATTCTCCCCCTGGTGCGGTTTGGGGTGCGTTGGATCAGAAATCTTTCATGGTCAATTTGACCCGACCCTGACGGTCGATGTCCAACACCTTGACCTTGACCACATCTCCTTCTTTGATCACATCGGAGACCTTGGCCACCCGCTGATTGGAGAGCTGGGAGATATGCACCAGTCCATCCTTGTTCGGCAGAATGTTGACGAAGGCACCGAAATCGGTGATTCGCACCACTTTGCCTTCGTAGATGGCATCTTTTTCCACATCCGAGACGATGCCACGGATGATCCGTTCGGCGGCTTTGGCGCTATCGCCATTGGCCGAGGCGATGTTGATGGTGCCATCGTCGCTGATATCGATCTGACAGCCGGTCTCTTCGGTGATGCCCCGGATCACCTTGCCACCGGTGCCGATGACATCGCGGATCTTGTCGGGATTGATTTTCATGGTGAAGATGCGCGGCGCGTGGGGCGAGAGTTCCACACGGGCTTCGGTCAGGGTTTTCTGCATTTCGCCGAGAATGTGCAGCCGGCCTTCGCGGGCCTGACGCAGAGCCACGGCCATGATCTCCCGGTTGATGCCGGTGATTTTGATATCCATCTGCAAGGCGGTGATGCCCTGGGCATTGCCGGTCACTTTGAAATCCATGTCGCCGAAGTGATCTTCGTCGCCGAGGATGTCGGAGAGAATGGCGAACCGTTCACCTTCCTTGACCAGACCCATGGCGATACCGGCCACCATGGATTTGAGGGGCACACCCGCGTCGAGCATGGCCAGCACCGAACCGCACACCGTCGCCATGGAGGAGGAGCCATTGGATTCGGTGATTTCGGAGGTGACGCGCAGGGTATAGGGGAAGGCTTCGAGATCCGGGAGGACGGCGGCCAGGGCGCGGGCGGCCAGTTTGCCGTGTCCGATTTCGCGCCGTCCCGGAGCACCCAGCCGACCGGTTTCACCGACGCAGTAGGGGGGGAAGGTGTAGTTGAGATAGAACCGCTCTCTGGTTTCGCCGTGGAGACCTTCGACGATCTGCTCATCCCGTTTGGAACCGAGGGTGACGGTGGCCAGGGCCTGGGTTTCGCCACGGGTGAAGAGGGCCGAACCGTGAACTCGGGGGAGCACGCCCACCTGGGAGTGGATGGGGCGGACCTGGGTAAGGGTGCGACCGTCGATGCGCAGTCCGCCGGAGAGGATCCGTTCGCGGATCACTTCGGATTCCAGATGTTTGCAGATGGTCTTGACTTCGACGGCGCGATTCTTGTCGCCTTCGGAGAGGGCTTCGACGGCCTCCTGTTTGAGTTCGGAGGCACTCTTTTGACGCTCCATCTTGTCGGCGATTTCGTAGACGGCGCGCATCCGTTCCCGATAGCCGGAGGTCACGGCGTCGATCAGGGCGGAGTCTTCGGACGGGGGGGCGAACTCCTTGCGGGTTTTGCCGCATTCGGCGGCCAGTTCGCGGATGGCGGCCACCACCGGCTGATAGCCTTCGAAACCGAACATCACCGCACCGAGCATCTCTTCTTCGGTGAGGAAGTTGGCTTCGGATTCGACCATGGTCACGGCGTCGCCGGTCCCGGCCACCACCAGATCGAGCGTGGTCAGAGCCATCTGTTCGGCGGTGGGGTTGAGGACGTATTGACCCTCGACGAAGCCGACCCGCGCACCGGCCATGGGGCCGTCGAAGGGCAGACCGGAGATGGCCAACGCCGCCGAGGCACCCACCATGGCGGGGATATCCGCGCTGTTGACGCCATCATAGGAGAGGACCGTGGCCACCACCTGGGTATCGAGGGTATAGCCTTTGGGAAACAGGGGGCGCAGCGGACGATCGATCAGTCGGGAGGTGAGGGTTTCCCGATCCGAGGGGCGGGTTTCTCTTTTGATGAAACCGCCGGGGATGCGGCCCGCCGCCCAATATTTTTCCTGATAGTGGACGCCCAGGGGGAGGAAATCGACGCCGGGGCGGAGCTCCTTTTCGGCGGTGACGGCGACCAGCACCATGGTTTCGCCATAAGTGACCAGCACCGCGCCATCGGCCTGACGGGCGATGCGTCCGGTCTCCATGGTAAGGGTTTCCTGGCCGAAGCGAACGCTTTTCGTGTGAATGTCAAACATGTTTTCAGATATCCATCGGTATGGGGTGAAACCCGCCGGGAGTGAGCGCCTGGTATCCCGGCGGCTCGCTGAAGATGGGTTGACCGCGACGCTTGGTTCCGGAGCGGAACGGCGTCGCGATCGGGCAGGACTCGTCGGGTTATTTGCGCAGATTCAGGCGTTTGATCAACGTCTGATAGCGTTCGCCGCTTTGATCTTTCACATAGGTCAGCAGACGACGGCGCAAACCCACCATTTTCAACAGGCCCCGGCGGGAGTGGTGATCCTTGAGGTTGCCACGCAGATGTTCGGTCAGATTGTTGATCCGTTCGGTCAACAGGGCGACCTGCACCTCGGGGGAACCGGTATCCCCTTCTTTGATGGCGTATTCCTGGATGAGTTCCTGTTTACGTTCCTGAGTAATCGACATCGGTAATCTCCTTGCAGGCAATGAAAAAATGGTCCCAGTGCCCGGGGGTCACGCGCAATGGAACAGTCGTTTGGGCGTACAGGATCGCCGACCCGAGGCATCGAGCCCCTGGCCGAGGGTTCCGGTCGCTGCGAAGCGACCTTCCGGCGTCAGCAGGCGCACCGGACCCGGTGCCACGCCATCCGCCTCGATCCAGGCCGCCTGACCGTTCATGACGCGGCTCCAGGCTTCCAACCGCAGTCGCAACGCCGGGATGTCGTCCAGCGCCCGATCCACGGGTAACAACAGCTCGTTCAGGCGGCCTTCCTCGGCGGCCTGAGAGAGTGCATTCAGTGTAACACATTCCGCCAGGGAGAAGCCCAGGGTTTGGGTGCGCAGCAGCCGTTCCAGATGGGCCAGGCAACCGATTTTCCGTCCCAGATCTCGCGCCAGGGCGCGCATGTAGGTGCCTTTGCCGCAGCGCACGTCGAGAATCGCCAGACCATCGGCGTATTCCACCAGATCGATTTGGTGGAAGATCACCTTGCGTGGGGGGATATCCACGGTTTCGCCGCGGCGGGCCCGTTCGTAGGCCCGTTCGCCGTCGATGTGGATCGCGGAGTAGGCGGGGGGGATCTGTTCCTGTTCGCCGAGGAAGGTGGCGATCAGGGTTTGCAGGCTCTCCCGGTCCGGAAACGTCTGGCTGCCGGTGGTGAAGATGCCGGTGGGGTCTCCGGTATCGGTTTCGGAGCCGAAGCGCACCCAGCAGCGATACGCCTTGTCGCCGTCGAGCACCAGGGCGAGGGTTTTGGTGGCCTCGCCGAGCGCGATCGGCAACACCCCTTCGGAGAAGGGATCCAGGGTGCCGCCGTGACCGGCCTTGCCACCTTTCACGATTCGTTTGACCCGTTCCACCACGCGGGTGGAGGTGAGACCGGCCTCTTTGTGGATGGCCAGCCAGCCGTGGGGACCGGCGTTGTCCTGATGTCGAGACTTGCCCATGGGGGGTGTTACGCTCCGGGTTCCGGGTGCATTTCTGCCCCGTCGGTCGGCGGAATATGGATGGTTTTCAGCAACTGTTCGATCTGGTCGGCGCGTTTGAAGGAGAGATCCGGCTCGAAGCGCAACTCCGGGGCGAGGCGCAGACCCAGGGTGCGTCCCACCTTGGCGCGCAGGAATCCCGCCGCCCGTTTGAGACCGGCGTGGACTTCGGCGATCTCCTGCCCCATGACCGTGAAGTGAATGATGGCGTAATGCAGATCCCGGCTCAGGGTGACATCGGTGATGGAGATCATGCTCAAGGCGACCCTGGGGTCATGGACCTCGCCGCGTTGAAAAATATCGGCCAGCTCTTTGCGGATCTGACCCCTGACCCGATCCACGCGCACGCTCACGTTACCATCTCCACCCGATAATCCACCATGACACACGCGCCTTCGGTCTCGATATAGCTCGTGACCTTTTGCAATCGGCTCTGCACGGTCGCCACTTCATTGGCGACTGCGGCAAAGCCCAGACCGGCACCATCCCAACGATCCAGTTCATCCACTTCGGCTGCAGCCACCTCGAAGCGGTGGCGGATGCGTTCCAGCAACCCCTTGACGATGCTGCGTTTTTCCTTCAGGGAGCGCACTCCCGGAAGATCGAGGCGCACTTCGAGCACACCGACTCGCATCATGATTCAAGGTCCACGGGGGTTTATTCAACCGATAGTGGCCTTCACCTCTTCCCGGGAGAAGGCTTCCAGGATATCGCCGACTCTCAGATCGGTGAACTTGTCCAGGCTGATGCCGCACTCGGTGCCATCGCGGACCTCCTTCACATCGTCCTTGAAGCGTTTGAGTGCATGAATCGTACCCACATACATCACAACCTCGTCGCGCAGCAGGCGGATGTGATTGGTTTTCTGGATCAAGCCATCGAGGACCATGCATCCGGCCACCTGACCCACCTTGGAGATGCGGAAAATTTCCCGCACCATGGCGCGTCCCAGCGTGACCTCCTTGAGGATCGGGGAGAGTTTCCCTTCCATGGCACTGGTCACGTCGTCCACCAGGTCGTAGATGACCGAGTAGAAGCGCATATCCGCCTGTTCCCGTTTCACCAGTTCCCGGGCCTTGGCGTCGGCGCGGACATTGAATCCCACCACCAGGGCATGGGAGGCCACCGCCAGCATGATATCCGACTCGGTGATGCCGCCCACCGCAGTATGGATGATGTTGACGCGGATCTTGTCGTGGGTGATCTTGAGCAGGGCGTCGGAAACCGCTTCCAGCGAGCCTTGCACATCGGCCTTGATCACCACCTTCACCTCATCCATTTCGCCCTGTTTGATCTGGTCGAACAGGTCGTCGAGTTTGGTGGTGGGCAGTTGTTTGGCCAGTTCCTGTTCTTTGTTTTTGCGCATGCGGAAGGCGGCGATCTCTTTGGCGCGCCGTTCGTCGGGCACGGTGATGAGGTCATCGCCCGCCGAGGGCACACCCGACAGACCGATCACTTCCACCGGCATGGCGGGGGGTGCTTCCAGCACCGGTTGTCCCTTGTCGTTGAGCAATCCGCGAATTTTGCCCCATTCGGAGCCGACCACGAAGATATCCCCGACGCGGAGCACGCCATTGGCCACCAGACAGGTGGCGACCGCGCCGCGACCCTTGTCGAGTTTGGCTTCGATGATGAATCCACGGGCTTTCTTGCCGAAGTTGGCGCGCAGATTGAGCACTTCGGCCTGGAGCAGGATCATCTCTTTCAGGGCTTCGATGCCGATGCCCGCCTTGGCGGAGACCTGCAGGAAGATGGAGTCGCCTCCCCAGGCTTCGGGCAGCAGACCGTGATCCGCCAGTTGTTGCATCACCCGGTCCGGATTGGCGTTGGGGCGATCGATTTTGTTGATGGCCACGAGGATCGGCACATTGGCCGCCTTGGCGTGGTTGAGGGCCTCGATGGTTTGGGGCATAACGCCGTCGTCGGCGGCCACCACCAGCACCACGATATCCGTCACCTTGGCACCACGGGCGCGCATCGCCGTGAAGGCCGCGTGACCGGGGGTATCCAGGAAGGTGATCTGGGAGCCATCTTCCATCAAGACCTGATAGGCCCCGATATGCTGCGTGATGCCACCGAACTCCCGTGCGGCCACATCGGTTTTGCGGATCGCGTCCAGCAGGGAGGTTTTCCCATGATCCACGTGACCCATGATGGTCACGACCGGGGCGCGGATGGTGAGATCCTTGTCCAGATCGTTGCTGTCGGCCAGTTCGGCTTCGATGGCCGCGCCTTCGGAGATGGTTTTCGGGCGATGTCCCAGCTCTTCCACCACCAGCACGGCGGTATCCTGGTCGAGCACCTGGTTGATCGTGACCATCATGCCCTGAGCCATCAACCGCTTGATCACTTCCGAGGATTTGATCGCCATGCGGCTGGCCAGTTCCCCGACGGTGATCACTTCGGGAATGATGACATCCCGGAGCACCGGTTGTTGGGCCGGGGCGTCGAACCGTCCGGCTCCGCGTCGCGCCATGGGCTTGAGCCCCAGGGTGGACTTGCGCGCCGGCAGTTGTTTCTCCGGGGGCGCGGCGGTGGCGGCGGATTTTTTCCCTTTGCGTTTCGATTTGCTCTTGAGGGTCTCCCGTGCCGCAGCCGGATCGGCGGCGGGGGCTTCGGTGGCCTCGGTGGAGCGGCGTTCATCGATCTTGCGTTTCTGTTCCCGCAGTTCGGTGAGTTGGGTCAGCCGTTTGGCCACCAGCAGTTCGGTCTTTTTGCGCGCCAGATCTTCCCGTTGGGCGCGGGTGAGATTTTTCGCAGGCTCTTCCTTGACGCCCGGTGTCAGCTTCATCTCTTCCACGGGGGCCGGGGCCGACGGCGCAACCATCGCGGTGCCGGTCGTCGGGGCCGGACGGGGAGCCTGAGAGCGGACCAGGGTTTCCCGAGGCGCGCCGCGTCCCGCGTTCTGGGCCGAAGCCGTCGCGTCGCTGCGGCCCTGGGTCGCAGCAGAGGTGCCGGGACGGGATCCACCCTGCGCCGGAGCGCCGGAGGAGGTCGAGGCGGCGGAGCGGGGGGGCATGCCCGACCGGTTCGGATCGATGCGCACCGAGGCGGTCAAGCCGCCTTGCGGTTTGACATCCGCGAGGCGGTTGCGTTCGACCGGCGGTTGCTTGACCACCAGGGGGGCTTCCGGAGCCGG
>JADGBU010000021.1:0-12460 GCA_015231295.1 Magnetococcales bacterium
AAAACCATTGAAAAAAAAGAGAGGGTCTGGGGGATTCATCCCCCAGGACTTTCATTTTAATGGTTGGTCAATCGTAGTTGAGTTCCATCACCTTGACAGACAATCCTTCCTGCTGCTGGATGGTCTGTGCCATGCGCTCGGCGGCCTCTCGGGCCCGATAGTTCATGCGCACGGAATAGAGTCGGCGATTCTTTTTCTGGGACAGATGCACATAAGGATCCCGTCCGGAACCGGACAGGGTACGCTTCAGTTGATCGGCACTATCCTGGGTGGAGTAGGAACCAATCTGCACCACATAAACCTTGCCCAACGCCCGAAATGATTTTTCGGTGGCAACACCGGAAATATGCGGCAACGGAGCGTTATCCCCGGCGTGAGCGGTCGTCTTGACCGCAGACTTGGCAGGTTTGACCGGCTTTTCCGGCTCCCTGGCCGCCCGTTCCACCATCAGGCCTTCTCCCGCCGCAGCGATCATGCGGGCGGTGTTGGCGGGAGGCGGCGCGGCAGGCACGGGAGGCATGGGCGGCGGTTTGCGAACCGCTTCCCGCACCTTGACGGCGGTGGGATCTTCCCCTTCACCGGTGGATCCCCGGGAGGCTCCGGAATCGGCGACCGGCTTGGACGGCAAAACCACCGGATCCGCAATCGGAACGGGACGAGCATTCCTGACCGCCAAAGGCGTCACCGGAGGTGCCCCCTTTTTCAACTCCGCAGCCAACAGGGATTCAGACGTTTCCGTCTGCGCCCCCTCCCCGCCTCCCGCCGGAGCGGTGGAACTCATCGCCTTGGCGGATTGATAACGCTTGCGGAACGACTCGGGATCGGCATCCGGCGTGGCGCGATTGACAGCCAAAGGCTCGGAAGCCGGTCTGGCCAGAGCCGACAGACCCGGTTCCGCCCGTTCGGGGATCGGCATCGGCCCATCGGGGCGAATCGGCATATTCGGCTCCCAGTACCGTTTTTTCGGCGCGCCGGACTTTTCGTCACTCTTCTCTTCCGTCGGTTTCTCGGGGGATTTGCTCCCCTCCTTGACCGCTGCGGACTTGTCGGGCTTGGCTGGATTCACGGCGGAACCGACCTCGGGTTGAAACAATCGCACATAAGCCGATCCTTCACCCGTCTCTGCCTTGTTGGCCGCTTCGGTTTTTTCCGAACTCGCCGTCGAGGAGTCGAACAGGCCCGACAGATAACCCACACCGGCCAATACCGTCACCCCACCGACAAACAGCGCGATCCGCGCCTTTGCGGAGCGTGCGGGAAGCGTGGCGGATACAAACGCCGCCTCCCGCTCCATGGGGATGCGCCCCGTGGTCGTGCTCCTGGCGATCCGCACCATGGAGCGCGTCACCTTCTTGGCGTTACGCTGCTTCACCAGAGGCAGAATCCGCTTCAAAAGCTGATCGATCCGAAGAGGAAGCCCCCGGGAGTAGGCGTAGACCTCCATCCAGGCGAACCAGGAGACCCGAATCGATCCCCCCATGGCCTTTTCGAGCTGAAAAGAGAGATAATCCCACACCTCGCCACGGGTCAGGGGGGTGACTTCGCAACTGCCCACGATCTGATCGGCCAACGAGCGTCCGGTTTCGGACTCCAACACCGCACGCAACTCCGGGCGTCCGGCCAAAAGCAGTTGCACCGGCTTGATCCCCTCGGAGACGAAACGGACCATCATATCCAGCCAGGCGAGAGGCTCGCCACGCAGGGCGTGGGCCTGATCCACCACCAATACCAGTTTGCGACCCATGGCGACCCGCTCTTCCATGGCATCGACCAGATCCTGAAGGGTCAACGCAGGCTGATGAACGGCGGAATCGTCTGGATCGTCCGGGGAAAGGGGCTCGACAGGAGCCAGAGAGCCGCCATCGCCCTGGGTCAGGGCGGTGGCGAAAATGAGTTGATGCAAAAACTCCGCATCCGGCAGATCGGCGGATTGAATCATCGCCAGATCGCGATTATCCGGGATCATGCCGGGCAGACGCTTGATCAGGGAGCTTTTACCGCTCCCTTCGACGCCCGTGACCAGAATCACCCCTTCGGCGCGCAGCAGACCGGCGCGCAGGACACGCCAGATCGAGGCGTGACTCTTCGCAGCAAAAAACTGCGGCCTGCGACCCGACTGCCGAAGATCGGCAGTGCGGGGAGAGGCGGGAGTCGGTGATTTAGCCGCATCCATGAGGTTGACTGTCGCTGCCGATCGTCCATCGAGGGTTGACGGGATTGAGTGACGGCATCATAACAGAACCTGTTGACGCAAAACAGTCAGAAAAATAGATTCCCCTTACGCGGCGACCCGAGAGCCCTCTTTCGCCGCGTGGGAATCGAGCAGTCCATTGAGTTCCGCCAGAGCCATGCCGATGGGAGAACCCGCGACATCGGCCCGTTCCTGCAACTCCTGGAAAAATCCCTGGACATAACGCATCCGCCGGGCGGGAATGTGCTGCAACTCCTCTTCCCAGCGGGTCAGCAGCGAAATCCAGCCCTGAACCGACAAAATTCCCGGCGGCGTCCCGATCATCTTGGCATCGCGCACCAGAGCGTGACGCAAGGAATCGATCAAAGGACGGGCGCAATCGAGACGTTCATTTTCCAGATCCCGCTCCAACTGCATGAGGGTGATCATGATTTCGGCTTGAGTCACAACGCTTCGGCTTTCCATGGTGATTCCTTCCATCCAAAATGAGTCCGTGTTGCTAACGTCTGGGATCCTCATCCCGTTCAATCGGTGCCACCGGCGGCAGCGCGGAGAGGCTCACCGCCTCCGACGCAGCCCGGGCGTAAATCCGGAAAGGTGCGTTTCCACTGCCCGAAAAGCGTCCACGGGGCAAGGAAACGGTGGGTGCCATGAAGGTCCAGGGTTCCGGTTCGGTTTCGAAGGTGGAGACGATCACCTCTTCCTGTCCGCTCCGCGCCCCGGACGGAGGGGGCTTGTGTCCCTGCACGGCGGCCAGATCCGCCGGAGATCCGGTCATCAGAGGCGCGGAGGCGGTTTCATCCACCTCTTCGGATTCCGGGCGACTGTTGGCCCCCGGCATCAGATCCCGGAAATGAACCTTGGCCTCGCCCGACTTCCCGACTTCCGAGTCTCCGGTGGTGGAGACCCGAACCACTTCCCGCCCCCAGGCACGCGGTTGAATGGTGGACAGCATGGAATCACTCATCGACTCTCTCTATTTCGGGAAGACGGTCAAAAAAGACAGGGCAGGAGTTGCCACTCCCAAGTTACTGTAGGTTAAAAAAGCAACATTGATGCCAAATCATGCAGCAAGCATCCCCGACAACCCGATGAAATTCCTTCACGCCGTGCGTTTGTCCGCTCCCGGAACGCCAACCGATGTGATAGAATCATCCCTCGAACCGTTTCCAATCCCCCTTTCCATCACCATCACGAGACAACGGGCACGCTCATGCACGATAAAGACGGAAAAATCTGGCTGGACGGACAACTCACCGAATGGCGTGAGGCCAAAGTCCACGTCCTGACCCATACCCTGCATTACGGCCTCGGGGTTTTCGAGGGGATCCGCTGCTACAAAACCGACTCCGGGCCCGCCGTGTTCCGGCTGGCCGAACATATCCATCGTCTGTTCGGCTCGGCACATGTGCTGGGCATGACCATCCCCTTCACGCCCGATGAACTCTCTCAGGCCTGTCTGGCGGTCCTCAAGGCCAATGCCTTGCAATCCGGCTATATCCGTCCGCTGGTCTTTTACGGTCCGGAAAGCATGGGGCTCAATCCGGCCAAGTGTCACGTTCACGCCACCATCGCCGCCTGGGAGTGGGGTGCCTATCTGGGGGAAGAGGGCATGGAACATGGCATCCGTGTCAAAACCTCCTCCTATACCCGTCACCATCCCAACATCACCATGACCCGCGCCAAGGGAGTCGGCAACTATCCCAACTCCATCCTGGCCAAGTCCGAAGCCATCTCGTGCGGCTTCGACGAAGCCCTGCTGCTCGATCCCGAAGGCTTCGTCTCGGAAGGCTCCGGGGAGAACATCTTCATCCTGAAAAAAGGACGACTGATCACCCCGCCCCTCGACTCCGCCCTCGACGGCATCACCCGCGACACGGTGATCACCCTGGCGGCGGAAATGAATCTGCCGGTGATCGAACAACGCTTCCCCAGAGATGAAGTGATCCTGGCGGAAGAGGCCTTTTTCACCGGCACTGCGGCGGAAATCACCCCGATCCGCGAGCTCGACAATCGTAAAATCGGCGTCGGACATGCCGGCCCGATCACCAAGGAGATCCAGAAACGGTTCTTCGACGTGGTTCATGGTCGTCATTCCGGCCATCTCGGCTGGCTGACCCGGGTGGAGTAAGCGTATCATGGCAGATCTGCAATACATCTTCAGCATGCATCGGATGTGCAAGGCGGTTCCTCCGAACCGCGTCATCCTGCAAGACATTTCGCTTTCGTTTCTGCCCGGCGCGAAGATCGGCGTGCTCGGGCTCAACGGCGCGGGGAAATCCTCGCTGTTGCGCATCATGGCCGGCATCGACACCGAATTCACCGGCGAAGCCAAACCCGCGCCCGGCATTCGCGCCGGTTTTCTGCCGCAGGAACCGCAGCTCAACACCTCCAAGGATGTGCGCGGCAATGTGGAAGAGGGGGTCACCAACATCAAGGAGCTGTTGCAGCGGTTCAACGAGGTGTCGGAAAAGTTCGGCGATCCCGACGCCGACATGGATGCCCTGATCCAGGAACAAGGAGCCCTCCAAGAGGCCATCGACCATCTGGATGGGTGGGATCTCGATCGCAAGCTCGACATCGCCGCCGATGCCTTGCGTCTTCCCCCCTGGGATTCGGAAGTCACCACCCTTTCCGGCGGTGAAAAGCGACGGGTCGCCTTGTGTCGTTTGCTGTTGTCGGCACCCGACATGCTGCTCCTCGACGAACCCACCAACCATCTGGACGCGGAATCCGTAGCCTGGCTGGAGCGGTATCTGCAAAGTTATCCCGGCACCGTGGTGGCCGTGACCCATGACCGCTACTTCCTCGACAACGCCGCCGGATGGATTCTGGAGCTCGACCGGGGTCGGGGCATTCCCTGGAAAGGCAACTACACCTCCTGGCTGGAGCAGAAGGATGCCCGGCTGATTCAGGAAAAACGGGAAGACGAAGCCCTGCACAAGCGATTGAGCGACGAATTGGCCTGGATCCGCTCCTCTCCCCGCGCCCGGCAGAGCAAGAGCAAAGCCCGTGTCAACGCCTACGAGGAGTTGGCCTCACGCACCCGCGAGGCGCGGCGGGAAACCAGTACCCTGTTCATTCCCTCGGGGCCCCGTTTGGGTGGCAACGTGATCGAGGCTCAAGGGGTCAGCAAAGGGTTCGGCGGCAAATTGCTGATGGAGGATCTTTCGTTCATTCTGCCTCGGGGTGGCATTCTCGGGGTGATCGGCGGCAACGGCTCGGGGAAGACCACCTTCCTGCGCATGTTGACCGGAAACGAACAGCCCGATTCGGGACGCATCCTGTTGGGCGAGACGGTCAAGCTGGCCTATGTCGATCAGAGTCGCAGCACCTTGAATCCGGAAAAATCCCTGTGGGAAGCGGTGAGCGGTGGCCTGGATATGCTGGATCTGGGCGGTCGGGAGATCAACTCCCGGACCTATGTTTCCTGGTTCAACTTCAAGGGTCAGGATCAGCAGAAGAAGGTGAAGGTCTTGTCGGGCGGGGAGCGCAACCGCGCTCATTTGGCCCTGGTGCTCAAGCAAAATGGCAACCTGTTGCTGCTCGACGAACCGACCAACGATCTGGATGTCGAAACGTTGCAGGCTCTGGAAGATGCCTTGACCGATTTTGCGGGCAGTGCGGTGGTGGTTTCTCACGATCGCTGGTTTTTGGATCGCATCGCGACCCATATTCTGGCGTTCGAGGGGGATTCACGGGTCGTCTTTCTGGAGGGGAATTATCAGGAGTACGAAGCCGATCGCAAGCGGAGACTGGGTGCCGAGGCCGATCGTCCTCATCGGGTTCACTACAAAAAGCTGGTGCACTGATCGGGATCACAACCGGGGTCCAGGGAGATCATCCCCCTGGACCCCTGAATCTCTTTCCACGACACACAAAAAAAAGAGGATCCGGGGCGTTTCCCTGAATCCTCTTTTTTGTTGAAGCAATGTTTCCCGCTCAAGGCTTGGAACCGGTCGCCTCGGACTCTTTCTTGGCAGAGTCGGCTTTTTTGGATTCGGTCTCCTTGGTCGCCTCTTTCTTGGGTGCGTCCTTCGACTCCTTGGCCGCTTCCGGCTTTTTGGCGGGCGTCTCCTTGGCCGTATCGGGTTTGGCCGCCTCCGGCTTTTTGACAGGTTCCGACTTCTTTTCGGCATCCTTGGCAGGTTCCGGCTTCTTGGCCGCAGGGGTTTCCTTGGCTTCGGGAGGGGTCGGAACCGGCTTGGCTGGTGCCGTGATTTCACCGCTGACATCAGCGGGTTTCTTGGGAGCGCTCTTGGCGGGAACCGGGGGTCCGGATTCCGGTGCGGCCTCTTTCTCCTTGCTGGCATCCTTGGTCGCTGCGCCATCCTTGCCTTTTTCGGGCTGCGCGGTGGAGGAGACGGGTGCGCCATCCATCACCGACCGCTCCACGCCAGGGCGGGTGGAGAAAAAGGCCAGCGTCAAACTGGTGATCATGAACACCGTGGCCAGACCGGCGGTGATCTTGCTCAAGAAGTCTCCCGAGCCACGGGCCCCGAACAGACTCTGGGAACTGCCTCCAAAGGCCGCGCCCATATCCGCACCGCTTCCTTTCTGCAACAACACCACGAACACCAGGGCCATGCAGACCAGGATATGCAACACCGTAACAATAAGAATCATTGCAAAACCCTTCCTTTAAAAAACCAAAGATCAGAACTTCTCTGAAACGGCATCGATGATCGCCAGGAAATCGGCACTGTCAAGGGCCGCGCCACCGATCAAACCGCCGTCCACATCTTCCAATGCAAAGATGGCTTCCGCATTGCTTGGCTTGACGGAGCCACCATACACGATACGAATCATCCGTCCATCCTCTCCCAAACGGGCCGACAGGCTTTGCCGGATGAAGGCATGGACCTCTTGAATCTGCCCGGATTCCGCATGACGCCCGGTTCCGATGGCCCAAACCGGCTCATAGGCCACCACCAGGGCCTGACGATGGATCGATTGGGCGGGCAGCCAGGGATACAACGCCTCCAGTTGGGCTCCGACCACCTCCAAAGCCGCGCCGCGATCCCGTTCTGCGAGGGTTTCGCCAACGCAGACAATCGGTTGCAGACCATCGCGGAAGGCTGCGGCCATTTTTCTGGCCACCCGTTCGTCGTTCTCGCCCCAGGCGGCCCTGCGTTCGGAATGGCCGACGATCACATACCGGCAGCCGACGTTACGCAACATGGCGCCACAGATTTCACCGGTATGGGCTCCGCTCTCGTGTTCGGAGAGATCCTGCCCGCCGAGTTGAACCGGGGAGCCTTCCAGGCGTTGATTCACCGCATGCAAGGCGGTGGCCGGCGGACACAACACCACCTCGCCAGCGATCGCACCTCCCGCACGGGTGGAGAGTCCGGTCAGAATCCCGTCCACCAGTTCCCGAGCCGTTTCGATCAGCCCATTCATTTTCCAGTTGCCAACGACCAGCGTCCTGCGTGCCATATTTGCGAACCGATATCCTGATTACCGAGGTCTTAGATGCCGGAGACTTCCTGTCTTGCCGCTTCCGAACAGATGTGGAACTTTTGGAGTATATTCAACTCATTCAGCAAAATCAACACCAATTCCTCAATCCATGTCAGACCCGGCCTGATCGGCGGGAACCCGCTGCTTGCGCACCTCTTCCATATCGACCTGTTTCACCCGTTCCACCAGATCGGTCAAGGCCGCTTCCGGGAGCATACCCGGCTGAACGAACAGAATCGTGCTCTCCCGAAACACCATCAAGGTGGGAATCGAACGGATCTGGAAGGCTCCGGCCAACTCCTGTTCGCGATCGGTATCGACCTTGGCGAAGACCACATCGGCAAATTTCTCCGACACCCGCTCGAAGATCGGCGCGAACGCCTTGCACGGACCACACCAGTCGGCCCAGAAATCGATCACCACGATATCGTTACCGGTTACGGTTGCTTCAAAATTGTCCTGGGTCAGGGCAATGGTGGCCATCAGTCGTCTCCCATAGAGTGATCCATCACACCCGCCAACCGGACAGACGCACCCCTTCGCGGGGAAAGGGAAGCCCGCAGTATCATGATCAAAATCCCAAAGCGCGCAGACTCCCGGCGACCACATCCCCGGCGGGCCGCTCCGGCACCGCCAGTCGGGTCCGCAGCTCCGCAAAGCCGAGACGCTGCGCCCGGGCACTCACCCCATCCTCCAGCAGGGCCAGGATATCCCCGGCCAACCGCTCGGGGGTGGCCTCCTGCTGAATCCGTTCCGGAACCAGCGTCCGCCCGGCCACCAGATTGGGCAGGGCAATATGCGCCACCCGGATCACCCGCCGCCCGATCTCATACGTCAACCGGTTCACACGATACATCACCGTCATGGGCGTCCCGATCAGGGCCGCTTCCAAAGTGACGGTCCCGGAGGCCGCCATGGCCGCATCCGCCGCCGCCAACAGCCGTCCGGTCATCCCCTGCCGCCATCCGATCCGGTCAAAAAAGGCCCGCGTCTCGAAGCTCTCCTCGGCGATGGACGCTTCCAGGCTGGTCCGGTCCAGGGTGTCGGCCACCGCCAGCAGTACGCGAACCGTATCCGGTTCACACTTATCCACCACCCGACGCGCGGCATCCACCATCACGCCCAGATGCCGCCGAATCTCTCCCAACCGACTGCCGGGCAACAGCAACACCAACCGCTCCCCGGCAACCAGGCCCAATTCCCGACGAATCTCCTGCCGTTCCGCCTCCGAGGGCAAAGGCCGGGTCGCCAGGGGATGCCCCACGAAGGTCACGGGCAAACCGGAACCGGTATACGATTCAACCTCAAAAGGAAACAGCACCAGCAACTGATCCAGCAATCCGGCCAACTGTGTCACCCGTCCGGAACGCCAGGCCCACACCTGGGGGCCGACATAATGGATACGGGTGATCCCCAACCGTTTGGCCTGACGGGCCAGACGAAAATTGAAATCCGGCAGATCGATGGTAATCAACAGATCGGGACGCCGCGTCTCCATCATCGCCACCAGTTGCCGGTGACGGGCCACCAGACGGGGCAGACGCCGCACCACCTCCACCAAACCGATGACCGACAATTCATTCAAATCGCAACAGGAATCAAACCCCTGTGCGATCATGCGCACCCCGCCGACGCCAAAGCTCTCCAGATCGGGAAAACGCTGCCGCAAATCCGCCAGCAGAGCCGCCCCGAGATGATCGCCGGAAGCCTCGCCAGCCACCATCATGATGCGGAGTTGTCGCCGCTTCGGGACCGCTTCCACAGAGACCGCCTACCCCCCGCTCCGGGACCAGGCGTCGATGGCCTGACGAATGGCCATCACCACCTCCAGTGCCTTGCGTCCCGCCCGGCCCGGAACTTCCGCCGGAAGCCCTTCCCGCACCGAGCGACAAAAGGCGCGAATCTCCAACTCCAGGGCATCACCCGGAATCAAGGGGAGATCCTGCTCCTCGATCTCCGGCAACGTCACTCCATCCAGCACCCAGGTTCCGCTTCCGCGCCGCCGCACCGCCAGGCCGGGACGCATGAAATCGAGATCGAACAGGGCATCGTTCTGAAAAATACGCATCCGCCGGGTCGCATCGCGGGCCACCCGCGAGGCACTCACATTGGCGATGCAACCATTGACAAAACGAATCCGGGCGTTGGCGATATCCACCTTGCCGGAGTAGATCCCGGCCCCCACCGCCTCGATCGACTCCACCTCACTGCCGACGCAGTGCAGAATCAAATCCACGTCGTGGATCATCAAATCCAGCACCACATCCACATCCAGGGCGCGATTCTTGAACGGCGCGAACCGTTGCGCTTCGATGAAACGGGGATTGGAAAGCCACCCCGAACCGAACAATCCCCGCACCGCCGGATGAAACCGCTTGATATGTCCCACCTGCAGCACCAACCCCAGACGGTCCGCCAGTTCGATCAGGTGATCCGCCTCTTCCAGGGTTTTGGTGATCGGTTTTTCCACCAGCACATGGACCCCGGCCTTCAGACAGCTCTCCACCACCGCGCCATGGCTGTCGGTCGGCGTCACCACCGACACCAGATCCACCCGGGACAACAGCGATCGAAAATCCGCGCAAGCCTCTACTCCCAACTCTCCCGCCACCCGGTCCACCCGATCCGACTGGAGATCGGACACCGCCACCAGTTGCACGCCCTCGATGCGGGCATATTTCTGGGCATGAAACCGCCCCAGATAGCCCACTCCGATCACCGCCGCCCGCAATGGCCGTCCGTCGGCAACAATTTTGCTCTCATTCATGAACCGGATCCCCTTCCCTCCTCGGGTTCCACCACATCTTCCGCCGACACGCCCAACAAGACCAGCTCATGGCGATCGGCCATGCGCCTCGTGGCCTCCGGATCCAGAATCATGGCACCACCGGCCTCGATCGCCGCCACGCGGATTCCGGCTTGCGCCATGTTTTCCAGGGTTTTCGGTCCGATGGTGGGCAGATCCAGACGTTGATCCTGCATCGGCTTGACCACCTTCACCAGGACCGCGCCATGCTCTCCCCCCCAACGCCCCGGACCGACGATCAACCCACCGGCCCGCGCCAACATGGCATCGGTTCCTTCCATGGCTTCGGCGGCGACCACCATCTGACGACGCACCACCACCCCCTGTCCGATATCCAACGCCCCGAGCCCCTTGGCCGCACGCCAGCCGTAACGGATATCCCGCCACTCCGCCTCGTTCGGCTCGCGCCGACTCAGACAACCTCGGGGAGCCAGCAACTCCGGCATGAAATCGGTCACGGAACGCAACCGCAAACCGCGACTCTCCAATTCGGTGGCCACGCCGCGCAGCAACTGATCATCATCCAGGCCGCGCAGTTTCAGGACCATCTTCAAGGCCAGGGCATCGGGCCGCACCCGCCAGATGCGCGCCTTGGCGATGCCCCCCACCAGCACCACCTCTTCCACGCCATGCTGTTTCAGATAACGCAAAATGCGGGAAAATTGTCCCAGCTTGACCCACAGCAATCGATCCGCATGGTCGGCCAGGGCCGGGTCGGATTCGCCCTCGTGGGCCACGATCGCGGTCAGGCGCGTCTGTCCCGGACGGCTCATGGCACGCGCGAAAAGCAACGGGAGCTGTCCGGAACCGGCGATCAGTCCGACACGCGCATTCAAGGAGGGAGTCTCAAGAGAAGGGTGGCGACGGAGGGCGCATGAACACACCGAGTATCCGGAGAATCAGCGACAGATCCCCCTCTGACCGGTCTGCAAAAACTCCAGAATATTCTGCACCTCCCCGCATTGGGAAAGGTGACGCTCCAGTTCTTCGATGGCCTGTTCCATGCGCAGATTGGAACGAAAAACGATGCGATAGGCTTGCCGGATCGCCTTGATGGTCTCTTCGGAGAAGCCGTGACGACGCAGACCCACCACGTTGACGCCGGTGATCTTGGCCCGGTTGCCCGCCGCCGACACGAACGGCACCACATCCATGGAAACCGCCGACGCCCCGCCGACAAAGGCGTTGCGACCGATGCGGGCGAATTGATGGATCGCGGTCAAGCCGCCGATCACGGCATCATCCTGGATCTCCACATGTCCGGCGAGGGTCGCGCCATTGGCCATGATCACATGATCGCCCACCCGGCAATCGTGGGCGACATGGGCATAGGCCATGATCATGCAGTCGTTGCCCACGCGGGTCAGTCCGCCGCCCCCTTCGGTGCCCCGGTGAATGCTGACATACTCGCGGATGGCGCAACGCATGCCGATCTCCACCCGTGTCGGCTCCCCGGCGTAGTGGGTATCCTGCGGCGGCTGTCCGATCGAGGCGAAGCTGAAAATCTTGCTGCCCTGTCCGATCACCGAATGGCCATCGATCACCGCATGGGCACCGATTTCGGCCTGATCGTGCAACACCACATGGGGACCGATCACCGCATAGGGACCGATCCGCACCCCGGAGCCCAATTCGGCCTTGGGGTCCACCACCGCGCTCGGATGAATCAGGGCTGGTTCATTCATGGGACGACTCTCCCTCCGCGCGGGCTTCGCCATCGCGGGTCATGGCCATCAGTTCGGCTTCCGCGACCACCGCGCCCTTCACGCGGGCCACCCCCTGAAACCGCCAGATCTCCCGCCGCCGTTTGAGCAGGGTCAGCTCCAGCATCAGTTGATCTCCCGGCACCACCGGTTTGCGAAAACGGGCCTTGTCGATGGCCATGAAATAGACCAGACGCCCCTGCACCGCTGCCGGATCGGTACGACCGGCCAGCATCGCGCCCGCCTGCGCCATGGCTTCGAGAATCAACACCCCCGGCATCACCGGATGATCCGGAA
>JADGBU010000021.1:12470-13936 GCA_015231295.1 Magnetococcales bacterium
CCCATGAAGAACGGTTCGTTGAAGGTGACGTTTTTCAGAGCCACCAACCGCTCTCCGGGTTGCACCTCCTCGACCCGATCCACCAGCAGAAAGGGATAACGGTGCGGCAGAGTCTTGAGAATATCACGCCACGGTTCCACCGGAAGCCTCCTTGAATGCTACCACTTCTTGGTGTGTTCGTTGAGTCGGCTCAACACCATATCGGAGATGTCGATCGAGGCGTTGGCAAACAGAACCTGTCCCTTGCCGAACACGACGGTAAACCCCTTCTCCCGTCCGATCTCCTCGATGACCACCCGCAAAGCCTCGGTGATTCGTTTGGTCCAGACGCCGTTCTCCCGATCGATGGAGGCCTGATTGTCCTCCACCAGACGCTGATATTCCCGGAATTTGCGACGGGTGGTATTTTCCAGTTCGGCGCGGGATTCACTTTTCATCATGTTGCCACCCTGCTCGACCTTGGCCTTGAGTGCCTTGATCTCCGCTTCCATGGCATCCACTTCCTTCTGTTTGGCCGCGAGCTTCTTCTTGAGCAGATCCCGCGCGTTCTGGGCCGCAGCGGACGAGGCCATCACCCGTGGCACATCCACATACGCGAACAGCGGTGCCCCGCCTCCGGCAGCCCAGAGGGATCCGGGCATCATCCCGCCCACGGCCAGCAGCAACGCCACCGACCAGGAAACACACTTCCGGGAACTCCACCGGGCTCCCAAACCGATCCGATTCATGAACATTAACGATCTCACAAGGATGTCCCCATGCTGAAGTCAAAGGTCCGCATCTTGTCGAAATCCTCCTTGAGCAACGGCGTGCTCAACGAGAACCGCAACGGACCAAAGGGTGAATTCCAATGCAATCCCACACCGGTCGCCACACGGACCGATCCCGATTCACGCACATCCGCCGGCAGATTCGCATCGCCCAGATATCCGACATCGACGAAGGTGAGGCCGCGCAATCCTTTTTCGCTCAGGCCCATCAGCGGGAAAAAGAGCTCCGCGTTCACCTGTTCGAAGTGGATGCCGCCATAGGAGTCGTCTTCCAGAATGGTACGGGGTCCGATTCCGCCGGGCTTGAAGCCGCGCACCGAGGTGCCGCCCCCCAGATAGAACCGTTCGAAAATCGGCACTTCCTTGCTCAAGCCATCGATCGCGCCAAAGCGGCCCCGCAGATGCACCACCCACTCCTCGTCATCGGACAAGGGATGATAGAACTGATTGTCCACCAGCAACCGGGCAAAGGTGACATCCCCGCCCAGACCCGCCAGATCGGTGGTCAGACGGTGAACCCGTCCCTGGGTCGGGGCCAGGGGATTGTTGACATCGTTCCAGACCAGGGAGTTGCTGACCATGGAACGCCAATAGGGACTGGCATCCGACTGGGCCACGATGGAACGGGAGGTGACATTGCCGGTATTTTCGATATCCACCTGAGCCAGATTATAACTCAGATTGTTGCGCATATTT
>JADGBU010000021.1:13947-28166 GCA_015231295.1 Magnetococcales bacterium
CGCGCTCGGTGTAGGAGGAGATTTGACGACGATCCGACTCCCGGGCGAACAGATCCACCCCCGCCGAAAAATTCTTTTCGAGAAAATAGGGCTCGGTGAAGGAGAAATCAAACTGGGTGCTGTTGCCGGTCAACGCGGTGGAGAGTACCAGACGCTGACCACGACCCAGGAAGTTGTTCTGGCTGACGCTGGCCGAACCGATGAACGAATCGGTGCTGGAGTAACCGGCTCCGACCGTGAAGGTTCCGGTCGGCTTCTCTTCGACCTTGATGCGGACATCCACCTGATCCGGATTGCCGGTGGAAGGGGTGGTGATCTCGATGTTGTCGAAGAAGTTCAAATCCCCGATGCTCTTCTTGGAGCGGCGCATCTGGGAGGTGGAGAAGCGATCCCCTTCACTCAGGGTGATTTCGCGCCGCACCACGTTGTCGCGGGTCCGGGAGTTGCCCACCACCTCGATGCGATTGACATAAACCCGACGCCCCTTGGCCACGTCGAAGACGATCGAGACGGTCTTGGACTCGTCGTCGTACTGGGTTTGCGGTCTGACCTCCAGGAAGGCGTAGCCGTAATCGCCGATCAGATCGGTCAACCGTTCGATCGACTGGCGCATCATGTCGCGGGAGAACCACTCCCCCTGTTTGACCCGCAGCTCTTCGAGCAGTCGGGATTTCGGCAACTCGTCGAAATCCCCCTTGATGTCGATGGTCCCGAAACGATAACGGGCCCCTTCGTTGACCGAATGGGTCACGACAAACGCCTTGCGATCCGGGGTCAGCTCCGCCACCGACGAATCGACATGAACCCGCGCATAACCTTCGTCCAGATAGACGTTCCGCAACTGGGACTGGTCGAACAACAGCTTGTCGCGATCGTAGGTATCGTCTTCGGTGAGCCAGGAGAACCAGCCGGAGGCATGGATCATCATCTTGCGGGTGAGCTGTTTTTCGGACAGATCCTTGTTGCCGATGATGCGTACTTTTTGAACCCGCGACTTCTCTCCCTCTTCGATGTGAAACACCACATCCACCAGATTCTGATCCAGGGGTTTGGTGGTCATGTCGATTTTGGCCAGGAAATAGCCCTTGACCCGAAACGCCTGACGCAAGGAGGCCAGATCCCGTTCGGTGGCACTGCGGTTGTAGAGTGCCTGGGGTTTGATATGAATCAGTTTTTGCAATTCTTCATTGCTGAGGGTATTGCTGCCCTCGAAGGTCACTTTGTTGACGGTGGGATTTTCCACCACCCGCACCACCAGCACCCCACCCTGCTGTTCGATGGCGACATCCTTGAACAGACCGGTATCGTGCAGTGCCTTGATGCTCTTGCGCAACGCATCGGGTTCCAGGGGCTGACCGGGAATCGCCGTGACATGGCTTTTGACCGTTTCGGCTTCGATGCGCTTGATCCCTTCCACTCGGATGGAATCGATCGTCTCTCCCGACCATGCGCTGGTTGCGATCGCCAGAGTCGCCACGCACAGGGGAAGCTTCAGTAAACGCGGGATGGAGACCATGCTCGAATGTTCTACCTCATGGCAAGTCGTGGGCAATGTTTCGGAAAACATACTCCACATGATTCATCGGGGCAAGTGACAACATGGCATGCACAACCATTTATCCCCGGATCATTGTCCCATGGGAAACATGCGGGTCAGATCATTCTTCATGGCCCAGGCCATGAGCAGAATCAGACAAAACATGCCGACCCGATTGGCCTGCATCCGAACCGTATCCGGCACCGGCGACCCCTTGACCGCCTCGATGAAAAAGAACAACAGATGCCCCCCGTCCAGCACCGGAATCGGCAACAAATTCAGAATGCCGAGGTTGATCGAGATCAACGCCATGAAAAACAACAAACTGCTGCTGCCCTGTTCGGCGGTCTTACCGGCCATTTCGGCGATCATCAGCGGACCGCCGATCTGATCCGCCGGAATGGCGCGGGTCAGGAGTTTCCAGACTCCGGTGACGATCATGTCGGTCATGCGCCAGGTCTGCTCCGCCCCCCGCACCCACGCCTCGGCGAAACCGTAGGAGACAAACTCCGTCGTCGCCCCCGGACCGATGCCGATCAGCGGAGTCCGCACCGTTTCGCCGAAAATGTTGGTCATCTCCTGCACTTTGGGTTGGATGGTCAGCAGCAACGGCCCCTCGGGACGCTCGATGGTGAAGCGCAACGGCGCGCCATCGGAACTCTTGATGGTCTGGCTCAACACCTCCCAACGGGGCACCGGTTGCTCGTTGATGGCCAGCACCCGATCGCCGACCTTCATGCCCGCCTCTTCCGCCGGCATGCCGCGACTCACCGAACCCACCACCGGCAGCACCTCACCCACGCCGATCATGAAGGCCAGCACCAGCACCACGAACGCAAACAGAAAATTGAAGCCCGGACCCGCGAACACGATGCCGATCCGCTGCCACACTCCCTGCGCGGCAAAAGAGCGACGGGCCTCCTCCGGAGAGAGGGGTTTCACCGCATCCTCCTCCTCCTCGTCGGACTCGCCGAGCATTTTGACATACCCCCCCAGCGGCACGGCGGAGAGACGATATTCGGTTTCGCCTTCTCCTTTGCTCCAGCCGGCGACGCGCGGTCCGAAGCCCAGCGAAAAGACCAGAACCTTCACCCCGACCAGTCGCGCCACCAGAAAATGACCCAACTCGTGGACAAAGATCAGCACTCCCAGGACCACCAGGGCCCACATCACGGTATTCATTCCACTTGACTCCCACCGCCATGACGGGCGATCCACGCTCGGGCGCGCTCCCGCGCCCAGCGATCCACCTCCAGAAGATCCTCGATCCGATCCATCGCATCCGGCGCGCTCTGCTCCAGGGTCGATTGAATCAAACGCGGAATGTCCAGAAAACCAATCGCATGTTTCAGGAAGGCCTCCACGGCCACCTCGTTGGCTCCATTGAGCACGGCTGGAGCCGTACCGCCCTGTTTCAAGGCCGCATAGGCCAGTTCCAGACAGGGAAACGCAGCGGGATCGGGTGGGCCGCCGAAGGTCAGGCTTCCCAGGGCGGGCAGATCCAGCCGCGCCACCGGAGCCGAAATCCGCTCCGGCCACGCCAGAGCCACGGCGATCGGCGTCCGCATATCCGGCACGCCCATCTGGGCGAGCACCGACCCATCCGCATACGCCACCATGGAATGCACGATGCTTTCGGGATGCACCACCACCTCGATGCGCCCGGCGGGCACGCCGAACAGATGATGGGCCTCGATCACCTCCAGCCCCTTGTTCATGCAGGTGGCGGAATCGATGGTAATCTTGCGTCCCATGCTCCAGTTGGGATGGGCCAGTGCCTGTTCGCAGGTGACATGTTCCAGACGGGATCGCCTCCACCCCCGAAACGGCCCCCCGGATGCGGTCAGAATCAGCCGCACGCCCGCTGCGTCGTGGGTGGCATCGATGGGTGAAACCGGTTCGCGCCTGCCGTTGTACAACGCCTGGAAAATGGCACTGTGTTCCGAATCGACCGGAATCACCTGGGATCCGCTGCGGCGCGCCTGCTCCATGAACAGCGCGCCGGAGATCACCAGACACTCCTTGTTGGCCAGAGCCACCGGTTTCCCCGCCCGCAGCGCGGCCCAGGTGGGTCGCAATCCCGCCGCCCCCACCAGGGCCGACAGAATCATCTCCGCGCTCTCCCAGCCCCCGACCGCCTCGACCCCCGCCGCGCCGGTCAGAATCTCGATCGGCTCTCCGGCCAGCTCGCGCCGCACCTCGGCGGCGACCCGCTCGTTCGCCACGGCCACCACCTCGGGACGGAAACGACGCGCCTGCTCCACCAGTCGCGCTCCGTTGGCTCCGGCGGCCAGAGCCACCACCCGAAACCGCTCCGGATGGGCCGCGACCACATCCAGGGCATTGACCCCGATGGAGCCGGTCGAGCCCAGAATGGCGATCCGCTTAACCCCCAAAGAACCAGGCTCCCAAAGAGAGATCGCTCCCGCGCAGACGCAAAAAGGCGTAAAAGATCGGCGCCACGAACAGCAGACTGTCGAGCCGATCCAGCAGCCCCCCATGTCCCGGAATCAACTGGCCGGTATCCTTGACCCCGCACTCCCGTTTCAGCACCGATTCCACCAGATCCCCCACCTGACCGGAGAGGGAGAGCACCAATCCCAAAGCCAGACCCTCGATCCAGGAGAAGGGCAGCCCGAAACCCAATACGCTGACCAGTCCGAGCAGCGATCCCATCACGGTTCCGCCCCAGAATCCGGCCCAGGTCTTGTTGGGGCTGATGCTCGGCGCGATTCTGGAGCGACCCCATTTCCGCCCCACCAGATAGGCTCCGGTATCCGTGGCCCAAACCACGAACAGCAGCAGGCAGATCAGGGCTCCGCCATGATGCATGGCCCGAATCCCATCCAGCAGCATCAGGGGCACGCCGCAGTAGACCACCCCCAGATATCGGAACCCGACCCGTGCCGAGACGCCGGTTCCGGGGCGGTACTCCACCAGAGACCAGGCGAACAGCGCAAGCAGAATCAGGACCAGTTCCAGCCCGATCCAGCCCGGATAGCCCCGGAAACCGGTATACATCATCATCGACTGGGCCAGCAGCAGCGGCAGATGGATCAGCGGCGAGAAAGGCTCTTTCAGGCGCAGCCACTCCCACAACAGCAACGCGCCTGCGGCCAACAGCAGCAGAAACAGGACAAACCGGGATCCGGCCAGCAGCAGCCAGATCAACAGAGGTGCCAAGGCGACGGCGGAAAGCGTGCGTGCGAGCATCCGGGTTCAATCCAGGTTAACGGGCCAAGTGTACGATTGAAAGAATAAAGAGGGGGGTTGGGAGCTCCTTCCCCAGGGGCTTCGCCCCTGGACCCCACCAGGGACCAATGGCCCCTGGACCCCGCCACTTTCAGCGGGCGGCCCCGAAACGACGATCCCGCCCCGCATACTCCAGGATGGCCTGCTCCAGATGGGTCGCGTCGAACTCAGGCCAGAAAATGGGCAAAAAAACCATTTCGGTGTAGGCCATCTGCCACAGCAGAAAATTGCTGATGCGCTGCTCCCCACCGGTACGGATCAGCAGATCCGGATCGGCCTGTCCGGAGGTGGTCAGGCGGGAGGCCAACGACTCTTCGGTGATGCCTTCGAGATCGAGGCGTCCGGCGGCCACATCTCCAGCCAGAGAACGGGCCGCATCCACCAACTCCTGACGCCCGCCGTAATTGAGGGCGATGTTGAAATCCAACGCGGTATTGTTCCGGGTATTCTCTTCCAGGGAGCGAACCAGATGCTGAATGTTCTCCGGCAACGCGCCGATCCGTCCCAAAGCGCGAAAACGCACCCCTTCCTTCACCAGTTCATCCATCTCCTTGCGCAGATGAATCGCCAGCAGATTCATCAATGAGGAGACCTCCTCCTGGGGACGATTCCAGTTTTCGGAAGAGAAGGTGTAGAGCGTCAAGGTGGGAACCTTGAGAGCCAGACAGGCCTCCACCGTGCGACGCACCGCCTTGACGCCACGACGATGCCCCTCGATCTTGGGCAGAAAACGAGACTTGGCCCAACGCCGATTGCCATCCATGACGATGGCAATATGCCTGGGCATCTTCTCGGGAGGGATCACGGACATGACGATTCCGGGCCGGGTGAAAGGGGCATCCTGCTAGACCCGCATGACATCGGCCTCTTTATGGGCCACAATCTCATCGACCTCCTTGACCCGATGATCGGTGCGCTCCTGCACCACCTTTTCCATCTGGCGCAGATCATCCTGGGAGATCTCTTTGTTTTTCTCCATTTTCTTGAACTGGTCCATGATTTCGCGACGCACGTTGCGCAACGCCACCTTGGCCTGTTCACCGGTTTTCTGGACCTGTTTCACCAGTTCCTTGCGACGCTCCTCGTTGAGTTCCGGCAGTGGCACGCGGATCACCACGCCGTCATTCGAGGGATTCAGGCCGAGATCCGATTCCAGGATCCCCTTTTCGATCGCCTTGATCAGTTTTTTGTCCCAGGGCTGAATGGAAATCATGCGCGGTTCCGGAACATTCACGGTCGCGACCTGATTCAGCGGGGTATCGCTGCCATAGGCGTTGACCATGACCCGATCCAACAGCGTCGAGGAGGCCCGACCGGTACGCACCGCCGCCAGATCCTCCTTGAGCGCGAGAATCGCCTTGCCCATGCGTTGATCCAGGGATTGCAGAAGCGCGGAGTCAGTCATCATGCCACTCCCGTCCGATGAGATGGTGATTCGATGAGAGGCACCGTTTCAGCCGAAACCGATGGTGGTGCCCCGTGGTTCTCCCTTGAGAATCGCCTCCAGACATCCCCGTTCCAGGATGGAAAAGACGCACAAGGGGATCCGGTTGTCCCGGCACAAGGTAATGGCCGTCAGGTCCATCACCCCGAGTCCCCGACGCAACACCTCGTCGTAGGTCAGCGAGGTGAATTTCCTGGCATCGGGATGCTTTTTGGGGTCTGCGTCGTAGACACCATCCACCTTGGTGGCCTTGAGCAGCAGATCGGCATGAATTTCGGCGGCCCGCAGACTGGCCGCCGTATCGGTGGTAAAGTAAGGATTGCCGGTTCCGGCGGCGAAAATCACCACCCGACCCTCTTCCAGATGACGCACCGCCTCCGGTTGCACGAAAGGTTCGGCCACCTGGGTCATGGCGATGGCCGACTGCACCCGGGTCGGCACGGCGCACCCTTCGAGGGCGGAGTGTAACGCCAACGAATTGATCACCGTGGCCAGCATGCCCATCTGATCGGCACGGGTACGCTCCATGCCCAGGGCCGCGCCGGTGGCCCCGCGAAAGATGTTGCCACCTCCCACGACCACGGCCACCTGCACCCCCAGTTCGCGCACCGCTCGAATGTCCTGAGCGAGACCCTTCACGAAATCCGGATCGATGATCTCGCCCGGAGCGCCCAGCAGGGCCTCTCCGGACAGTTTCAGGAGAATGCGTCGCATGCGTGCGCCTATTGGCCCATCTGCTTGGCGACCTCGGCGGCGAAATCCTCTTCACGCTTTTGCAGTCCTTCGCCCATCATGAAGCGGGCGAAACCGGACACGCGAATCGAAGCTCCCACGCTTTTGGCCACGCCATCCACCACCGCCTGGACCGCCTGTTCCGGATCCATGATGAAGGGCTGTTCCACCAGACAGTTGTCGGCATAGAATTTGGACAGACGACCCTGCACCATCTTGTCGATGATGCTTTCCGGCTTGCCGGAGGCGCGGGCCTGATCGGCCAGGACACTTCTTTCCCGCTCCAGGTCGGAGTTCGGCACCTGTTCGCGATTGAGATAGAGCGGCGTGGACGCGGCCACATGCATGGCGATCTTCTTGCCGAGTTCGCGCAGGGCATCCTGATCGGCGGCCTCGGACTCCAGAGAGACCAGGGTGCCGATCTTGCCGCCCATGTGCAGATAACCCACCACCACACCCTGAGCCGCTTCCAGACGGGCCACGCGACGCAGATTCATGTTCTCTCCCACCGAGGAGATCATGGCGGTCAACTCTTCGCCCACGCTGCGACCGGTGCCGGGATAAGGCAGACCCGCGAGCAGCTCCACATCCGACACTTTCGCCTCCAGACCCACCTGAACGGCGGTGTTGGCGAAAGAGATGAACTTTTCGTTCTTGGCCGCGAAGTCGGTTTCGGAGTTGACCTCCAGCAGCAGACCCTGATTGCCGCCAGCCGCCACCACCACTTTGCCTTCCGCCGCCACACGCCCCGACTTCTTCGAGGCCGAAGCGATCCCCTTCTTGCGCAGCCAATCCACCGCCGCCTCAAGATCACCATCGGTTTCGGTGAGGGCTTTTTTGCAATCCATCATACCGGCTCCGGTCTTCTCACGGAGTTCTTTCACCAGACTCGCACTGACAGCAGACATATCCTCTATTCCTTTATCACAAGACTATAGACACAAGACGTGGTTTCAACCATTCGCCTGGATCATTTCGTCGGCGGCATCGGCCTGGGCGGACGCTTCCTGACGGGCTTCGAACGTGGCTTCATTCACATCGGGACGCTTGGCTTCCAGGATCGCTTCGCCCATTTTGCTCAGGAAGAGCTTCAGGGAGCGGATGGCGTCATCGTTGCCGGGCACCACCCAATCGATGTGATCCGGGTCGCAGTTGGAGTCCACCAGGGCCACCACCGGAATGTTCAGCTTGTTGGCTTCCGCCACGGCGATCGACTCTTTGTTGACATCGATCACGATGATCAGATCCGGCAAACGGCTCATGTCTTTGATGCCGCCCAGGGAGCGTTCCATCTTCTCTTTCTGCCGATCCAGGCGCAGCACTTCCTTCTTGGGAAGGAGTTGCATCGAACCATCTTCGCGCATCTTTTCGATATCTTTCAGACGACGGATCGACTCCTGGATGGTTTTCCAGTTGGTCAGGGTGCCGCCGAGCCAGCGGTGGTTGACATAATATTGTCCACAACGCCCCGCCTCTTCGGCGACCAGATCCACCACCTGACGCTTGGTGCCCACGAACAGCACCACACCGCCATCGTTGACCCGTTCGGTCACGAAGCGGCAGGCGTCGCGCAGCATGTAGATGGTCTTTTGCAGATTGATGATGTGAACGCCATTGCGAGCCGAATGGATGAATCGGCCCATTTTGGGATTCCAACGTTTGGTCTGATGACCAAAATGAAAACCTGCGTCCAGAAGTTCACGAATTGAAAACGTAGACATTGATTGCAATCCTTGATGTTTGAGTTCGGCTTTGGCCTCCGCGGATGCCGTTGGTCCATCACGATCCTCACCCCGCCAGGGGAGCCGGGATCGCCGGTCGTCCGCGTGTGAAATGGGAAATGGTCACAACCTGTTCAGTGTAACCGCACGATCTTCTCGATTGCAAGGAAATCGAACAGAGCTTATGCAATATCCCCGAGGGTCGAGGCCCGCGCTGCGGAGGCTCCGGGGAGGGCCGTGCGACCCTCCCCGGAAAAAAATACCGGGAATCCGGATGATCCGGCCCGTGGCAGGGTTCAGCTTTCGGGATCCGCCGGGCTGGTGGCGTCGGCCAGGGACCAGCGGTTCTGGTCATCGACCGCCAGAATCTGAAACAACACCTTGGCGACCCGCAAATCATTGATTTCGAGAATCTGCAACCGCCCATTATCCAAAGAAACCACATCCCCCACCTCGGGAACCCGGCCCAGACGACTGAAGACCAGACCGCCGATGGTGACGCAGCCGACCGTCTTGGGGAACGGAAAATCAAGGGCGATCTCCAGATCGGAGACATGCGCCGATCCGGCGATTTCCCACTGGCTGCCCTGAAGTTTGCGGACATTTTCCGGTTTGCGGATGAACTCGTCGCCGGGATACTTGCCCGCCAGACGGGAGATGATATCCGCCGGGGTCACGATGCCGAGCATGGAGCCATGTTCGTTGACCACCACGCCGAATTGCCGCCGATGATCCCGGAACTCTTTCCAGGCCTGTTTCAGCGAAAGATTGTTGGGCAGGATCAGGGTATCGGAACGGGAAGTGACCGAGATGGGTTGAGCCAGAAAGGCCTCCAGATCGTCCCGATGCTCCTCCATATGGCGCACCAGACGTTTCATGAAGACCGTGCCCACCACCCGATCTCCCTCGATGACCGGATAGGTGTAATGATTGGTGCGGGCGAAAATGGCCAAAGCATCGCCGACGGTGGCCGTGGGGGGCAATCCGCGCACATCGGGTTTGGGCACCATGGCCTCTTCCACCGAGGCTTCGTCGAGTTCGAAGACCCCCTGAAGCATACGTCCCTGATCCTTGTCGATGGAGCCGGTGCTGGTACTGGCATTCACCACCAGCACCAACTCTTCCTGAGACATCGACGAAGAGTCATGACCATGCCCCCCGCCACCATGACTGACGATATCCCCCTGTCCACACACCGTCAGCAGCCAGTTGGAGGCGTGATTCATCAACCAAATGACCGGCACCCACATCACATAGAGCAGATTGACGATCCAGCCCAACGCACAGCTCATCGCCTCGGCCTTGTGATAGGCCAGCACCTTGGGGGCCAGTTCGCCACCCACCACATGCAAAAACGAAACGATCACGAATCCCATGGTCAGACCGGCGACATCTCCCCAGGAGACGGCAGTCTCGACAGACATGAACAGACCAAAAAAGGCTTGAAAGAGAGGAGCCATCAACTCCTTGAAGGCGTCCATGCCGATGTAGCCCAGAGCCATGGAAACCAGAGTGATGCCGATTTGCGTCACTGCGTAAAAGCGGGTGGGCTCGTCGTGCAACAACTTGACGATTTTGGCCTTCTTGTCCCCCATGTCCGCCAACTGCTTGATGCGGCTGCGTCGCGCCGCCGTGATGGCCACCTCGGAACCCACAAAAAAGGCATTCCCGGCCACCAACAGCAAAATGGCCACCAATTTTCCCAGTAACGCTACGTCCATTCGATACTCCCTTATTTAGGGAAGCGTCAGAATCCTCCTCCACCCACCTGGGCGGAACGGAACGAGGGATATTCACCCATCCTCATGATCTTACGTGATAAAATCATGGAATCCGCACGCTTCCTGATTGAATAATCTTATTGAAGCATCATTGAATCCTTGGCGCAAGGCTTCAATGATTTTTTTTTGCCCAGCATGCAACTTTTTTAGGAACCATCGATTCCCCCATCCGAACCGCGCCGGGGCTTGAACAGGTGATCAACCGCTCGCAGCCACTTTTTTAAAAAAACAGCATGCCATTCAGCACAAATTCAGCTTTCCCTGTTAAGATCGCCTTAAGAAATGAATCAAACCCCTTTATCCGGCGCATCACTTTCACCGATCGCCAGGAGATCCCATCAACACTGTCAGGAGTAACCATGGAAACCCCGTCTTTGCTTGACCCGTCCATCCTCATACAGCTGGTGCTGTTTGTGGGATTGCTCGGGTGCTCGGCCTTCTTTTCCGGAAGCGAGGTCGCGCTCTTCTCCCTGAACCAGATCCAACTGGATCAGATGGCCCGGGAACGCCATCCCCGTCTGGCCCTGATCCGGGAGCTGCTCAAGGATCCCCGCGCCCTGATCACCACCATCCTGATCGGCAACGAACTGGTCAACGTGGCAGCTTCCAACATTTCGGCCACCCTGCTGATCACCTTTCTGGGCGGCGAGGAGAACTGGTGGGTCAACATTTTCGTCATGCTGCCGATTCTGCTGCTGTTCGGCGAAATCACCCCCAAAACCATCGCGGTCCGCAACAACATTCTCATCGCCGGGCTGGTCAGCCAACCGCTCGGCCTGTTCCGGCGGGGCATCACGCCGCTGCGCAAGGTGGTGGGCTGGATCTCCAACTACTTCATCACCCTGGTGATCGGTGAACAAAAAGAGAAAAAAGCCACCGTCACCGAAGAGATGGTCCGCACCCTGGCCCAACAGGCCAGCCTCGACGGCGCCATCGACGACAACGAACGCGCCTATATCGACAACATCTTCAACTTCGGCAACATCCGGGTCCGGGATGTGATGATCCCTCGGGCGAAAATTTTCTTTCTCACCCGCGCCACCCCCACCCCGGAGATCATCCGCGCCTTCAAGCAGACCGGTTACACCCGCATTCCGATCTACGAGGGCCATCGGGACGATGTGCTCGGCATTCTCCACGTCCGGGATCTGCTCCAGCACCATCCGGAAGGCAGCATCCACGCGATGCAGCCGATGACCCTGTTGCGCAAACCCTATTTCGTGGCCGCCAACCGGCTGGTTTCCTCCCTGTTCCAGTCCTTCAAGGAGAAAAATCAATCCCTGGCCATGGTGGTGGATGAGTTCGGCGGACTGGTCGGCATGGTGACGATGCACGACATCATGGAAACCATCTTCGGACCCCTCCACGGTCGATGGCCTTCATCGCCCCAGGCGATGCCGCTCAAACCGATGACCAATGGCTGTTATCCCCTGCAGGGGGTGACGACGGTGGAAGAGTTCGTCCGCATGACCCAGTGCGAACTGCACGACGTGCAAGCCGAAACCGTCGGCGGTCTGGTGCTCGACGCCCTGGGCGAACTGCCGGAAAAAGGTCGCAAGGTGGTGGTGTCCGGATGGGAGTTCACCGTGGTCGAGATGGAAAACAATCGCATCGCCTCGCTGATCGCCTGCCGGCACGATGCGGAACCCCCGCTCTCCCCGGGCCAGACGCCGCCTTTGCTCACCGCCTCCGGCGCGGGAGAGAGTCACACCCCCACACCCACCCTCGAAGGAGAGATCCTCGCCCCCGCCGGTGCCGCCACGGCCCGGACTCCGGACCAGGAGAATTGAGACATGGACCCCTGGATGACCCTACCCCTGATCGCCCTCTGCCTTGTGATCGAGGCCTTTTATGCCGGCTCCGAAATCGCCGTGGTCAGTGCCGACCGGCTGAAACTGCGCCATCTGGCCGCCAAAGGATCCCATGGCGCCCAACTGGCCATGGAAATGCTGCGCAGACCCGAACATCTGCTCACCACCACGCTGGTGGGCATCAATATCGCCATCGTCACCAACTCGTCGCTGTCCACCCTGTTTGCCATCGACGTGCTGGGCCCGGAAAACGCCTGGATCGGCATCATGATCTCCGCGCCGCTGATCTGGGTCTTCGGGGAGATCGTGCCCAAGAGCATTTTCCAGCAAAAATCGGATTATCTGGCGCCACGCATCATCTATGTGCTCAAGGCATCCTCCTATCTGTTCTATCCCCTGATCCTGATCTTCTCGGTGCTCTTCAAGATGATCAACAAGGTGCTGGGCGGAAAGGACAAACAGAATCTCTTCAGTCTGCGCGAGGAGATCGATCAGGTGTTGCAGATGCGGGTCAACGAAACCGACATCCTGCCCATGGAAAAAAACATGATCCGCCGCCTGTTCAACTTCGGCGAAACCCAGGCCCGGGATATCATGGTGCCCCTGATCGAACTGCGGGCCATGGAACGCAATGCCACCTGTGGTCAGGCGTTGCGCCTCTCCAGGGAGCATGCCCATCTGCTGCTGCCGGTCCACTCCGGACGGGTGGACAATGTGGTGGGTTATGTCAACGTGGTGGATCTGCTCGGACTGCCGGAAAATCAGACCATCCTCTCCCACATCAAACCGATCCGCTACATTCCGGGAGCCAAGAGCATCGAGGATCTGCTCACCACCTTTCAGCGTGATGGGGATCGTCTGGCGATCATCGTCGATGAGTTCGGCGGCTGCGAAGGGATGATCACCCTGGAAGACATCCTGGAACGGGTGGTCGGCGACATGCGGGATGAATACGACACCCTCGAAAAAGGCACCACCTGGTGGCACACCCTGGGGCCGGGACATTGGCGGGTCAATCCCCGCATGCGACTGGTGGCCCTGAGAGATGAACTGGGCATCCATCTGCCCGATGGTCATTACGAAACCCTGGGCGGTTTTCTGCTCGACCATTTTCAGGACATTCCCGGCGAAGGGGAGACCCTGATCCGCGACGGAACCCGCTTCACCGTGACCAAAGCCTCCCGTCAGGCGATCCGGGAGGTGGAGATTCAATCGACCGCTCCGCCCACCGGAGAGGGCGAAGGGGAACATGCCCTGCATGCCCACCACTGAGCCGTAGAACAGCCGCGCCCTTTCCCCCCTCCTCAAAAAAAGCGGAAAGGGCGCGCGCACCCCATACCCCTGCAGTCCATCATGGAAATCGGACGATGCGTATATTGATCATCGAGGATGATCGGGTTCTGGCCGATCATCTGAAAAAAAAACTGGACGAAGCCGGCTTTGCCGTCGATGTCGTCCATGATGGTGCCACCGGAGAAGCCATGGGCAATGAAACCGCCTATCACGCGGCGATTCTGGATCTGGGGCTGCCGGACCGCTCCGGGCTGGCGGTGCTCGGCAACTGGCGACGAGGACGCAATCAGATTCCGGTGATCGTGCTGACCGCCCGCAACACCTGGTGGGAACGGGTCGAAGGAATCGATGCCGGTGCGGATGACTATCTGGGAAAACCGTTTCACATCGAAGAGCTGCTGGCACGATTGCGGGCACTGATCCATCGCTGTCACGCCCGGTTGCAGGGCACCTTGACCGTGGGCGGCTTCTCTCTGGATGAAACCCGTCAGAGCGTGCGACTGCCGGATGGCAACGAGGCCCGTCTCACCGCCATGGAGTTTCGTCTGTTGCGTATTTTCATGCTCTCGCCAGGACGCATCCACTCGAAAGAGAGCTTGATGGATGCCATCTACGATTTCGACAAGGTGACGGATCACAACATCATCG
>JADGBU010000021.1:28268-28755 GCA_015231295.1 Magnetococcales bacterium
AAGGCACCATCAAGAGTCAACTGCTCGCCACGCTGGTCAGCGGTCTGACGGTGATGATTCTGCTGTCGTGGTGGGTGGTGGGCATGGCGTTGCGAGAGCTGACCGCCAACTATCTGGAAGATCGCATGGATGGGGAGATCGCCAGCATTCTGGCGGAACTCACCCTGGATGAAAAAGATACCATCTCCCTGAATGAAAAACAGGTCGATGCGCTGTTTCATCACGCCTTCTCCGGCTATTATTATCAAATCTCCCTGCTCGGCGGGGAGCGTTCTCAGACCCTGCGTTCCCAGTCCCTGGGGGATTTCTCGTTGAAACATCCCCCGGTCCGGCCCGGAGAGAAAATCCGCTACTGGGCCATCGGTCCCAAGAATGAGCCGTTGCTGGTCCTGCTGAAATCGATCACGCTTCGGGAACGGCAGTTGAACGTCACCGTGGCCGAAGATCTCACCCCGATCGAAGAGGATCTGGATGAATTTCTATGGAT
>JADGBU010000022.1:0-3779 GCA_015231295.1 Magnetococcales bacterium
CAATCCCGGAGAAACGGGTCAAGCCGGATGTGTTCACCGTCAGATTGTGCGCCCCGTCCACCGCTCCGCCGAAAGTCACAGCTCCGCTTCCGGCGGACAACACCACATCGCCACCCAGAATCACCGGATCGCCGAATGCGATCGCACCATTGCTGGTGGAAACATTCGCATCCAATTGAGTCGTACCGCCCGCATTGGTGGTCAGGCCGGTCAGGGCGGTCGCGCCTCCCACAATCCCGGAAAAACGGGTCAAGCCGGATGTGTTCACCGTCAGATTATGCGCCCCATCCACCGCTCCGCCGAAGGTCACGGTTCCGGCTGTAATGACACTATCCTGTTGCAGAGTCGTCGAACCATTCAGTAGAACATTACCCCCATTCGCATCAATGACAGTTCCTGTCCGATTCAGAGTAACAGATCCAGCTCCCAAGTTAGCATTTAGCGTGACATCCAACGCGCCCACCGTTGAGGTGGTCGAGTTATTCAAATAAATATCACCAGTAGCGTTCATGGTAAGCGTTGCCGCCGCACCTGATGTTTTACTGATTGCACTGGTGAGTGTAATATCTCCATCGCCCGTGCTGACAATAACGGAACTGCCAGCATTCAGGGCTGCATTGATCGACGCGACATCGACTGTAGCACCTCCACTTCCCGGGGTTCCGGTAAAGGAGTCACCCGTCCATGTTCCTCCAGAATTGGCATTCACGATTTCGATATTATCAGGATCCAGCAACCATTCCCCTGCCACGCCGAACTTGGCCGAGGCATCCACCTTTCCTCCCATGACAGACAGAGTTTTTTTGCCCGATGTCTCGACAAGACCTCCGTTTCCACCCGCATCGCCGCCCTTTGCCAGAATATTTCCCTGGAAGGAGGTGAATTCATCCGCCCAAACAATGACTTTGCCACCATTTCCCACAAGATTCGCGCTGGCATTCATCATGACATTTGGTTCCACAAGGGTTTGACTGGCATTTTGCACGGCCAAATTTTTCCCCTGATAATCCCCGCCAATCAGGATGGTGCCACCTCCCGATTCTCCAGAGGCATCCAGTTTCGCGCCTTGTCCGAGTCGCACTTGCCGACCGGTGACTTCGATCTTCCCTCCCACATCACCGATATTCTTGCCGGACACATCTAAAGTGCCTGAATTTTCCGCAACCCCCGTCCCGGCGTGGAGCACAATTTCGCCATTGCGAAAATCGACAGCCCGAGCTTCGATGATGCCGCCATTATCCACCACACCATGAATCACCTGTTCTGCCGTAGAAGCGGTCATCATCACGCGACCACCATCGGCATAGATGCTGCCGCTGTTATGGACCTCGGCACGGGTGTTGGCGCCATCGCGCACGGGTAGCGCGAAATTCAACAGACGATCACCGTGAAAATCCACGGTAAAAGCATCACCGGAGGCCAGTGCCACCTTGCCCAGTCTGGCATGAATCACGCCTTGATTTTCCACGACCGGAGCCGCCAAGACCACCGCGCCTCCATCCGCCACCCGGATCGTTCCCAGATTGACCACGGATGCTGAGGCCCCGGCAGCATTGGATGTGAACCAAAGATTGCCATGCATGAAATCGTGATTGGCGACATTATGACTGGTAGCCACCAGACTGCCCACATCCACGATCGAGCCACGGTCAAAAATGATCCCGTGAGGATTGGCCAGAACTAAAATACCATTAGATGTCAGATTTCCATAAATGCGCGACAGATCATCTCCTATCACACGGTTAAAGGTCATAGAAGAGTTGGAAGGCAAATTGAAATAAACCTGTTCCCCCTGTGCGATATTGAAGGCCGACCAATCGATAATCGCCCGGTCACTGGCCTGATTGATATCCATGCGCTGAGGGGTTGAGATTTCCACGGTCGCGGATCCTGCCGTGACCGCGCCTTGCTCGGGCAGAGCCAAGCCTTCCTTGGGAGCCAACAACAACCAACCACTCAGGCCCAGCACATGCACCAACACCGAGAGCGATCTTTTGGAATGTGGCCAAGTCCGTCTGACTCCGCGTGTTGTCACCACGACCTCGGTTGATCGCCTTCTCGCACGGAATTTCATCGCATCAGCCGTCATAACGCCCACCATTGCCCATTTCTACGCATCCGTTGATCTGAATATCAGAATTCAAATTGGGTCAGCACCATAGCGCGCAGCTTATAGTGATGTTCGGTCAACTGTTCGGAACTCACACTACCCAATTGTTTTCCCAGTGACGTATCCAAAGAAATTTGTTTCCAGTTATAGGGAGACTTCTCCTTGAGAGGGTCTGGACGCACGTTGATGCGAAGACCTGCACCGGCATCCCACAATCGTTTATGGTCATCCCCTTTCAATTGGTGCGTATAATCGTGCTCCCATACACTACCCCCTTCCACAAAAACGAAAGGGGTCCAATCTGAATCAAGATTATAAATATCTTCCCATCGAGACAAGAATTTGACGCCGGCCTCTATCTTTCCTCCCCAACCCATATCTCCAGCAATTTCACCGGCTCGAAAGGCGCGTCCATAATTGCGCCCACCAATACTGAATTCCTCTGCAGAAAAGAGTGGGCTGTTTGAATATTGGCCTTCAAAATCCAATGAGATCACAAATGATTTAGGCTGTGTTCCCGGCCATGGCGTCCCAGTCTTCGACTCCTCAATCTTCGACTCCCCAGTCTTCGTCTCTTCTTCCGCAGGCCATTCGAATTCACGCTTGAAACGGGCTACCAGGTTCAACGTATTGAAAACCGGATGCGCCTCTGGACGTGTTGAGCCATGATCATAGTGCGGAGTGGCGTTCATCACATCTATTCCCTGGTGGACGCTCAGAGACATCTCATACGCCTGCGGACCCGGGATGGAGAACAGGGATCCGAATCCATTCAGAATATCGCCTGATTGCCATTCACAGCAAAAGTATTGCTCCGCTTTATGTTGTACCTTGTTTCGGAGGACTAATTTTGCAAAGAGTTTCCGCACGCGCTCATGAGTATAAGGAATCGTGAATGTCTCAACCGTGGAGTCCGATGCCCTGAATCCACCTTCGAGATCGAGAGAATCTTCACGATTACGAACCCACGGGTAGATGGTTTTGATTTCGAAAGACTGATTGAAACTGAGCATTTTAAACTCTTTCAGGCTGTCGCCTGGATGCCCTTTTGCCAACGTATATTGCAATTGAGCGCGGGAATCTCCCCAAAAATCTCTACCGTACTCCACTGCACCATATTGCAGTTCTCTGGTATCTCTTGTTGTGAGCAGCATGATTCCCAACTCGTCAGTGATAGAGATCGGGGTATTTCCTCTTGCAGTCACCCAACCCAAAGATGGTCCGGTATAGTCATTGCCATAATTATCCCAACCAAGAGCCAATCTCCATGGTTGCTTCTTGAGATGCAAATCAAGAGTGCTCTTGCCACGATTCAAGCCACTATTCTTATCGCCACTCTTATTGCCGTTACTTTTTTGATCTTCATACTGATGATACGTTGGTGCTCTCAGCGTTCCTGTTACCTGCAACGATGGAATCTCGTTGAGCAACAACAACGCACGATCGATTGCTTCTCTGGTTGCTGGCGTTTCTGGAGGATTGCTTTCATTTTTATTCCTCCCATCTAAATATTTCAAACTCTTGAAACCATAGATTTTCTCAAAAATCATCATCTTTTCATGATTACTCAAACCATCTGATTTTTGACCTTCCTGCCTGGTTGATTGTTCTTTGTCTTTGTCTTTGTCTTTGTCTTTGTCTTTGTCTTTGTCTTTGTCTTTGTCTTTGT
>JADGBU010000022.1:3879-20597 GCA_015231295.1 Magnetococcales bacterium
CTTTACGACAACTCAAACCATCTAATTTTTGACCTTCCTGCTTGGTTGATTGTTCTTTGTCTTTGTTTTCATGACCACCCACATCATCTGATTTCTTGCCTTCCTGTTTAGTTGATTGTTCTTTGCTATCGGAATTAATTTCGTGATATTTTTTTCCATTAATGGCAACTTCTCCAATATATCCATGAATCAATTCTACCCGGAAAATTTCTGGTATTGTACACTGGCCAGACTCTTGCTTCTTTTTGAACCCACAAATTCTCTGGGCCGGGATCACAGCACGGGACAAAATGTAGTCATAACGTTCTGGAAACAAATGATTCTCAGGAATCTGCAATCGAGATTCCGCTTTTTTCTTTGCTGCCACACAAGCCTTGTCTTCAAATGGCATCAATTTCTCAGCGGTCCGATCTTTATCATTTTTCAACACAGGCCTGTAATCTTGATTGATCGACTCTACAAACCTTTTCATTGCCAAAAGAGAGACAAACACATTCCCTTCTTCCTCTGGCTTTAAGATCAAGCGATTCTCTTCAACGCTAAAATTTATTTTCCCGAATTCTGAACCATCACGGCTCTCGCTGATTATTTTTTTTAATTTTTCCGCAAATTCATGACATCCAAGCACGCCTCCGAACTTTCCACCGTCCTCGGATTGTTGACAGGCTTTTTTCTCTTCTGACACACCACCAAGACCAATACTTAACCCGCCAAAACGGAAATAAAGATCTTTCAGTTTTTGATCATCGCCAAAAATTTCAAGTTCTTTTGGAACCTCAAAATATTCTGGATTGCTCTTGTCTTCCTGTGAAAATTTACGATAATCGCTGATCGATTTCATGATGGCCTGCGATGCATCCGGGGATGCATTCAGGGATGACGCCCCCGCGAGACCAACAAATCCGACATAAATTACAGACGGCAAACCGACTGTACCGAAGATCCATTCCAAGGTCGTCTTTTTGCAGGCTGTATCATATTTTCGCATATCACACCATTCCTGATTCTGGCATCAAAACAATTTATTTCAACAGGTCAGATTTTTTTGATTTTTTATCAAGACTAAACAAAACTGGATCGCACAAACAGTCCTGTCTGTTCTCATCAAAAAGACATATAGAGAGTTCTCTATCGTCTACATGTTCTGCAGTGCCCCGTACCACAGCCCCCGAACAGCTCAGAGAGTTCTCTCTGAATCTTCTTGTGATCGACACGACAAGTTTTGATACAACATCTTCATCTCTTTCGGGTTTTTGTAAACAAATAATTTTAGCTTTTAATCCCTTGTTTGTAACAAGCAAATCTTCGATCACGCTATAATCAGTCATCTCTTTAAGTAATTTATTGTTCTTGCTACCGTCTTCGAGAGATTTGTCGTCAGTAAACAGCCAAGCCACAATACCATCACGACACAAAGACACGCGATACGGCTTCCCATCTTGATAATCAATCTTATCATCTCTATAGGTGCGGAAATTCTTGACAGAGGTTCGATAGACGAATGGTTCTTGTTCTTTTGGCAGAGGGTTGGCCAAGCAAGATTTCCCGCTCATGCGCAATCTTTTCTCACTTTCCATGAAATCAATCTTAAGCTTGTCCAATCTGCTCTTATACATAGAGCAACCGATATGGACACTCCTCCACAACGATTTATCTAAAATGTTCAGATTAAAAGGAGAAAAACTCGAACGACCTTCCTTTTTACCGGCATCACTCACGCAGTTCATGAGCCGTTCGACTCGGCTTTCGGCCTCTTGTCGATTTCTCTCCGATCGCTCACGAACCGCCCCCAGTTGGACTGTATAAATGGTGGCATTTGGATTGGCCGGGTTGATCATGGTGCAGACAGGCTCCTGCTCGACATCAACCAACCTGGATGCGTGCTTCTCCTTTTGTGGAGATCCCGCAATCGCCTGAGAATCCGTCAGCAAGACGAACAACACCAAAAACGACACGCAGAAATGCATTCCAATGCCTGACGTCCCGCCACACCATCCAGATCGAAGTGATGAAAATCCCGTTATCAACACAACCTCCAGAGAACTAATTATCCGAAAATGCTATCGATTTTCGTATGCCAAAAACCCGCTCAACGGTTTTATTATTCCACATAGAATGAAAAAAGGTTCCTGTTTCATAAAATAACGTCATGTAAAAACCATGTCAACCTGTCACGCAATGAAAAATGCGCAAATCATGACATTTTTGGTTTTAGCCGCTCCCGCACAGAAGATTCGGATATGGATTTCCAATCCAAATCTGACACATGATCATTATTGTTAACCGGGTAAAGAAAAAGCGAAGAGCGGTTTCACACCCTGTTCGAAACCATGATGCAAGGGGTGAGCTACCACGATGCCTTGGGAAGGATCATTCAGGCCAATCATGCGGCCATGCACATTCTGGGCGTGTCATCCGTCCGTCAATGACAGAGACACCCCTGATCCCGAAAGGCCATTTCGTGCCTCGGGATGGTTCAACGATACAATTGAAGTGGGGATGGGATTTTTGTACATTGTTCGCAACATCGCACGACTGCACGGGGGGAATACCACGAGTTTGCGATCAGGATTGTGTTCTACAGTGGCACAGGGAGATTGCCCGGAGGATTTTCCAACAATCCGAGCGGCTATCAATGAGAGGTGGATTGCTCACGCCTGTGCTCTTTTGCTTTGCAAGCCCCATACGGCATCTTGTACGGTTTGCTCCTTGTCCTCCGGCTTTGATTCCCCGTGTTCCACTTGTCGATAGATGCTCACTCCCACCCGTTGGATATGCTCCAGCAGTGGTGGATAGCGAATGCCATCGTAGGCTTTGACATCAAACTTGTAGGGAAAAGGCAGTTGGTCCAACGCCTCGGCCACTGCTTCGGCTCTCAGAGCATCCGCCACACCCAACAGGGCCAGGTCAACATCCGAATGGGGCCGAAAGTTGCCCTTGGCGCGGGAGCCAAAAACGATCACCTCTTGAATCTCGGGCACATACCGGAACACCGCATGCAACAGTGCCATCTCCCGCTCGCTCAAACCTGTGCCAATCATAACTCGACAGACCTGGCCAGGAAAAACTCATGCAGATGGTCGAATGCAGGAAAATAGCGTTCAGAAACCTTTGTCAGGGCCTCTTCGAAGGTCTTGGAATCGTATGTGTGGGAAAGCAGATTCCTGTGTTGCAGGATCTCCAACCACACTTGGGCATCATCCAGAATACCCACGGAAAATGCCTCCTTAATCACCCTGCGGGGTGTCGCTTCTTGGATCACTATGCCCTGCTCCTCCAAATAATCCTTCAGGGTCTTCCAAGCCAACTCAAAAGCAAACTCAAAGCGCTGGATCGCTCCCTCTTTCTCAAGTTGGGAGAGTGTTGTTATGCCCTTTTCCTGCACCTCCCGCAATAATACAAACGAACGGTCAAAATTGTCAAAACGCTGCTTCCAACGAACATCTCTCATTTTTAGACCTCATTCATCCCGCCCTATCACCATAAACAATATTAAGAATTTTCTCGACCCAACTCCGAAAACGGAAACCGGCTTCGAGTGTCGATCATCACCCCGGCCCCCCATATTGCCGATCCACCCACTGCCGATAGGCCCCACTGGTGACGCCGGAAACCCACTCCGCATGCTGCAGATACCAACGCACCGTTTTCAGGATGCCGCTCTCGAAGGTTTCGCGAGGTTTCCACCCCAACTCCGCCTCGATCTTGCGGGCATCGATGGCATAACGACGATCATGCCCCGGTCGATCCCGCACGAACGTGATCTGCTCGGCATAACCCCGTCCATCCATCCGGGGTTGCAACGCATCCAACACGCCACAAATGGTACGCACCACATTCAGATTGGCCTGTTCATTCCAGCCGCCGATATTGTAGGTCTCCCCGACCCGCCCGGCCTCCAACACCCGCATGATGGCCAAACAGTGATCTTCCACATAAAGCCAATCCCGCACCTGCTGACCATCCCCATAAATGGGTAGCGGCTTTCCCGCCAAAGCATGATGGATCACCAAAGGAATGAGCTTCTCCGGAAACTGATAGGGACCATAATTGTTGCTGCAATTGGTGGTCAGAACCGGCAGACCGAACGTGTGATGCCAAGCGCGAATCAGATGATCGGAAGCAGCCTTGGAGGCAGCATAGGGGCTGTTGGGCTGATAAGGATTGGTTTCGGCGAACGGCGGATCCTGCGGTGCAAGCGAACCATAAACCTCATCGGTGGAAACATGCAAAAAACGAAAATCACGCTGCGTCGCGCCCTGATCATAAACCGACTCCGGCAAGGTGCTCCAATACTCGCGCACCATCTCCAGCAGATGAAACGTACCCACCACATTGGTCTGGATGAAGGCCCCCGGCCCCAGAATCGAGCGATCCACATGGGACTCCGCCGCGAAATGGATCACCGCGCGGGGTCGATGACGCGCCAGCAGCTCCCGCACCAGCTCCCGGTCCGCGACATCCCCCTGAACCAGAACATGACGCCCATCCCCCCGCAAATCGGCGAGATTGTCCGGATTGCCCGCATAGGTCAGCAGGTCGAGATTGACCACCGCCTCCCCGGTCCGCTCCAGCCAGAAATGCACAAAATTCGCACCGATGAAACCGGCACCGCCCGTGACCAGAATCATGCCCCGACTCCTTTGTCGCTCGACGGCCATCTCGTCGTGGCCGAATGGTTTTCCTCCGCACGACACAACCGATCGGGCGGAGATACCCTCTCTCAGGGTGCGTCGAAACGCAACGCCTGAATACGGTTGCGACCCGCCGATTTGGCGGCATAGAGTTGTTCATCCGCCTGCGCCACCACATGCAGCGGCGAACGACCGGCGATGCAACGAACCGTGACCACACCCAGACTGGCGGTGACATGCTTGGCCACCGACGATTTGACATGGGGAATCCCCAATGCCAGAATCTCGCCTCGCAGCTTTTCCGCCAGACTCACCGCTCCGCCATGATTGGTTTCGGGCAGGATGCAGGCAAACTCCTCCCCGCCGTAACGGGCTCCCAGATCCGCCGCCCGGGTAATGGTCTGCAACACCACGCCGCCGATGCGACGCAGACAGTCATCCCCCGCCAGATGACCATAGGTATCGTTGAACGCCTTGAAGTGATCCACATCGAACAAAATCAGCGAAAGCATGCCACGGGTACGGGCCAGTCGCAGATACTCTTTTTCCAATACCGAATCGAAGTGCCGACGGTTGGCCAAGCCGGTCAAGGCATCGGTGACGGCCAGACGCAACAGTTGATCCCGCGCATGCTTGAGTTCGATCTGATTGCGCACCCGAGCCCGGACCACCGGCGGACTGACCGGCTTGGTGATGTAATCCATGGCACCCAGTTCCAGCCCTCGGGCTTCATCGTTCACATCGCTCATGGCGGTGACGAAAATCACCGGCAGATGGGCGGTATCCCGCTCCTGCTTGAGACGCGCGCAAACCGCGTAACCATCCAGACCAGGCATCATGACATCAAGCAGAATCAGATCCGGTTGCGCCGACTTCGCCAGTTCGATCGCCTTTGCCCCATCCGTGGCGAACAAAATTTCGTACCGCTCTTCGAGAATATCGGTCAATACCGCAATATTGATCGGCTCGTCATCGACGATCAGAATGGTTCCGGGCAGCTCCACACTCATGCCTTGATCTCCTGTTGCGCTTGCAATTTCTCCACGATCCGATCCAACGCCTGGTGCGCCGAAACAAAATCAAGACCATCCACGGCGGCCCCCATCGCCTCCAACTCCACGTCGCACCCGCCTCCGGATACCAGATCCCGCCAAAGAGAAAATCGCTTGCGAATGGTCATACTGTTGCGTTCGAGCAGCATGGCCATCTCTTCGGCCATGGGCCTCACCGCCGTCCAGGGAACCGTTCTCGGCTGCACCACCACGGGTCGTTTCTGCGGTTCCGGCGTCATACCCCGGATGGCGCGCAACGCCTCGTTCATCCGGCTTTCCAACGCTTCCAACAGGGCCGCGAAAGGCGGATCCTCCCCCCCCTCGCGGCAGGCCGTCTCCAGATCCCGGGCCGCCGCGCGCACCGCTTCGGCTCCCAGAGTGGCCGCGACCCCTTTCAGGGCATGGGCCAGATGACAGGCCGCATCCCGATTTTGCTGATCCAGCAAAGCACGCAGTCGCGCCACACTCTCTTCGTTCTGATTGGCAAAAGAGTTGAGCAGTTTGCGCAACAATAAAGGCTTGCCATTGACTCGCGTCAATGCGGATTTCAGGTCGAACGCCGGCCCCAGATCGGGCAATGGATCCTCCACCACCACCGGACGGCGCGTGATCACCGGAGCCTCGAACGCCCGAGGTTGAATCCAGCGTCCCATCACCACCCCCAGGATCGCCGGATCGATGGGCTTGGCGATATGATCCACCATGCCCGCCTCGAAACAGAGTTGCTTCTGACTCTCCATGGCGTGGGCGGTCATGGCGATGATCGGCGGGGCACGATCTCCCAGCGCGGCACGAATGCGACGGGTCGCCTCCAGACCATCCATTTCCGGCATCTGCACATCCATCAACACCGCCTCGTAGACATCGGGCCGGGCCATCAGGGCCTCGACCGCCAGACGGCCATTGCCCACCACATCCACCGAAACGCCCAACTCGCCCAACAACTCCTCGGCGACCTGTTGATTGATGTCGTTGTCTTCGGCGAGCAGCACTTTGGCTCCCCGGACCCGGGCATCCGGCATCGGGAGCAACACATCCTCCCGTTCCTCTTCGGCTCTGCGCTCTCCGCTCCCCTGAAACACCGACACAATGGTATCCAACAGCACCGAAGAGCCGACCGGTTTGGTCAAACAGGCCCGCGCCCCTTCCGATTCGGCCCGGGAGATCACCTCTTCGGTGCCGAAGGCCGTCACCATGAATACGGTCGGTTCGACGGCAAAACGGGGATCGGTCCGAATCCGCCGCAAGGTTTCGATGCCATCCAGTTCCGGCATTTGCCAATCCATCAGCACCAGGTCGCACCGTTCTCCGTGCAGAGCCATCTCGTCGAGCAGCCGGATCGCCTCGCTGCCACTGGAGGCGACCCGAATGTGCATCGACCAGTGTTTGAGCAGTTCGACCATGATCTCCCGGGCCGAGGCGTTGTCATCCACCACCAACACCTGCATGCCGGAGAGATCCACCCACACTTCGGGCCATTTCACCGCCCGCGCCACCGGGATCACCGACCGCCCGAATCGTCCGATGAAGGTGAAGAGACTCCCTTCCCCGACACGACTTTCCACCGAGATGGTGCCATCCATCAACGCGGCCAGACGATTGCTGATCGCCAAACCCAGTCCGGTGCCGCCGAAACGCCGGGTCATCGACATGTCGGCCTGGGAGAACGACTGAAACAGCCGCGACATCTGTTCGGTGGTCATGCCGATACCGGTATCCCGGACCTCGAAGGACAAGGTGATCCAGTCATCCAGACTCTCGACCACCCGTACCGAAACCATCACCTCGCCCCGTTCGGTGAACTTGACCCCGTTGTTCACCAGGTTGAGCATGATCTGTCCCAAACGCAACGGATCCCCGATCAGATCCATCGGCAGGGATGGCGGAATGGCGAACAGCAGTTCGATACCCTTTTCGGCGGCGCGCAACGCCATGATGTTGGCGACTCCATCCAACACCTCGGCGAGATTGAACGGAATCTGTTCCAGCGTGAGCTTTCCGGCCTCGATCTTGGAAAAATCGAGAATGTCGTTGAGAATCCCCAGCAGCGACATGGCCGCGTTGCGAATCTTGTGCAGATAGTCCCGCTGCCGGGGCACGGGATCGTTCTTGAGGGCCAGATGACTCAAACCGATGATGGCATTCATCGGGGTACGGATTTCATGGCTCATATTGGCCAGGAATTCACTTTTGGCGCGGGTGGCCTCTTCGGCATCCTGTTTGGCCTGATGCAACGCCTCCGCCGCCCGTTTGTTTTCGGTGATATCCACCACCAGCCCGACGAAATTGCGCACCTCTCCCCGCTCGTCGCGCAAGGTGCTGACCGTCAGATCCACCCAGACCATCCCGCCGCTTTTGGTGACATACCGCTTTTCCATGCGATAGTCGTTGCGTTCCTTGCGCAGAATCTCCTGGAAGAAAATCAACTCCGCCGCCGCGTCATCCGGGTGGGTGAAGCGGGAAAAATTGACCCCGATCAACGCCTCGGGCTCATAACCGAGCAGCCGGGCAAAGCAGTCGTTGAACTGCAACAGATTCCCAAACTCATCGGCGAAGGCGATGCCAGCGTTCGCCCGTTCGAAAATACTGCGGAAACGCAACTCGGAGTTGCGACGGGCCTGTTCATTCAAGACCTGCGTGGTGATCTCCTGGACCGTGCCCAGGGCCATGCGCGGTTCCCCCTGGGAGTCGAAGGAGATTTCGGCCTGTTCCCGCACCCATTTGATCTCGTCGCCGACGCTGATCCGATGGGTGATATCATACGGAGCCCCCTGCAAGGCCGCCTTCCAGGCCTCTTCCACGGCGGCCCGATCCTTGGGAAAGATCCGCGAACTGAACAATTCGTAGCTCATCGGCGTTCCCACCGGCAGCCCGAAAATGCGAAAGATCTCCTCGGACCAGACGAGCTGACCGGTGAGCAGATCCAGATGCCAACTGCCGATGCGCGCCACCGCCTGAGCCCGTTTCAGGGTCTGTTCACTCTTCTCCAGGGCCATCTCGATGCGGGTCCGCTCGGTGATGTCGCTGATGATGCCGTTCCAGAGACTGTCCCCATTGGACAACTGTTTGCCGGTGGACTCGATGCGCAACCAGCGCAACTCGCCCTCGATCAGAAAACGACCCCGCCACAAAAAGGCCCGCATGGTCCGCGCCGCCTCCTCGTTGGCGGTGCGAAACGAGGCCAGATCATCCGGGTGCACCAACGCAAAAGGACGGGAGGCATTGTCGAGAATCTCCCGCGCCTCCAGGCGGAACATGGCGCAAAACCGCTCGCTGACATACTCGAACCGCTTCGGGCCATTGGCCAGCTTGCGAAACTGATACACCCCGATGGGAATCCGCTCGATGAGATCGTTGTACTGCTCTTTGCTCAACTGGAGTTCGCGGGTGCGCTCCGCGACCCGCTGTTCCAATCCGGCCTTCTGTTCGGCGATGCGTTCCTGACTTTCGCCGATCTGCCCCATCAATTGATTGAACACCTGCTGAAGGGTACGGATTTCGGCAATGCTGCCTGCGTCGAGTTCCACGACACCGCCCCGGCCCTCATCGGCCAACCGGGCGACCTGTTCGGTGAAACGGGTCAGGGGTCTGGCCACCAGCGAACGGGTCAACAACCACAACACCAGCACCAGAAAAAACATCAGCGAGGTCACGGAAAAGGCGATATGCAGCATGGTTTCCTTCAACCCGGCTGCGGCCCGAATGTGACTGGAGGCGATGGTCAGGGTTCCCAGAGGCTTTCCGGGATCCGACTCCCGATACAAATCCCGCTTGATCAGCAGATCCTGAGCCGGTTTCTGGCCATCCTGGGAGTGCCACTCCGCGCTCAACTCCCCCTTGAGGTCGCGAATCTCCACCAGCACCACCGCCGGATGCGCGCCGATGCCATTGGCCAAAGCCTGCAACAGATGCTGCTGATAATCCCAGATCGCGGAGGCCGCCCCGGTTGCCGAGATGTCGGCGAGAGAGCGCAAGGTACGCATCACTTCATGGCGGGAGTTGTGGTAGGCCAGAGCCAACTGCACCCCGGAAACCACCACCACAAACAATAAAAAAGCGACAAACAGCTTGCGCAGCATCACTCTGGCCAACGCACGGGGATCGCTGCCCAGAAAACGTGCCACCAGATTCTCACGAACGGATGGATTCATCCCCGACTCGCACCATCAAAAGTCCAACAATTGATCCGCTTCGCTTTCCGGCACAAACCGCATATAGATCTTGCGCAGCACCCCTTCACGCCGCATGGCCGTCAGCAGACCGCGCCACTGTTCCGCGTCCAGGGCATCGAAGCGACTCTTGGCCAGAATCAATCCATGCGGCACCCCTTTTTCATCCGGGGTCCAATCCTGAATCACCACCTCGCCGGCCAGATCCATCTCCCGAAAATATTTCCGAAAAACCGGTGGTTGCGAAAACATCGCGTCCACCCGGTGGCTCTTGAGCTTGCGGAACAGGGTTTCGACGTCCGGCGTATCCTGCACACGCTGCGCCTGACGCAACTGTTCGATCCATTGATCCTGCGCGATCCCGTGCCGGAACGAACGCACCACGCCCAGTTGAAGCCGGGTCTGCTGCAGAAAATCCCGCGCCTGACGCACACCTCTGGCCACCTCGCCTCGGACCAGGGCATAGTTCTTCATGATCATGTAATCGGCGAACCAAGCGAAACGATCCCGATCCTCGTTGCGGATTCCGGAAACACTCATGTCGAGATCCCCGGTGGCCAGATCGGCCCAGATGCGCGCCCGGGTCATCACCTGGGTTTCGAAACGGCAGCCACTGCGACGGATCAGCTCGTTCACCACCTCCTGATCGATCCCTGAACCTTTGTTGTACAAAAATCCATACTCATAAAACGCCAGCCGGATGGGTTGATCTCCACACTTCACCCCCTCCGCCGCCGCAACCGTCCACATGGGCACGAGGCTACCACAACACCCCAGCAGCACACCCAAGATCATGACCATGGTACATTTGGCTTTCATCCAATCACCCTTGAACCATCCCGGCCAACTCCGCGATTCCCCACTGGAAAGAGGATAAACCTCTTTCCATCAAAAACACACGTTTCAAGCGCGATGATCGATACAAGAGTCACGGAAGGTCAGCCCGGCGGGGCATCTCCGGGTAAACGAGATGCCCCGCCAGACCCATCTTCCCTCCGGAATCAAGGAATGGCGCGCAGGCAGGCCAGCGACTCGGCGATCTTCTCTTCCGGATAGGCGTAATCTTCCAGCTCTCCGGCGAAATAGCGATCGTAGGAGGCCATATCGAAATGACCATGCCCGGAAAGGGTGAAGAAGATGGTTTTGGCTTCTCCGCTCTCCTTGCATTTCAGGGCTTCGTCGATGGCCACGCGAATGGCATGATTGGACTCGGGAGCCGGCAGAATCCCCTCGGAGCGGGCAAACAGCACACCGGCCTGGAAAGTGGCCAACTGAGGCACGGCCACCGCTTCGATCAAACCATGATGATACAAATGGGAAACCAACGGCGAATCCCCGTGATAACGCAACCCTCCGGCGTGAATCCCCGGCGGAATGAAATCATGCCCAAGCGAATACATGGGCATCAACGGAGTGAGACGGGCGGTGTCGCCATGGTCATAGGCATACCGCCCTTTGGTCAGGGTCGGACAGGAGTCGGGCTCCACGGCGATCAGACGCACCTGACGACCGGCGGCCTTATCCATCAAAAACGGAAAAGCCGTCCCCCCGAAATTGGAACCACCGCCGCAACAACCGATCACCACATCCGGGAAGTCGTTGACCTTCTTGAACTGCAACCGGGATTCCAGGCCGATCACGGTCTGATGCAGCACCACATGATTGAGCACCGAACCCAACGCATAGTGGGTATCGGGACGGCTGGCGGCATCCTCGACCGCTTCCGAGATGGCCAGACCCAACGAACCGGGCGTTTCCGGATCCCGGGCCAGGGCATCGCGCCCGCTTTGGGTATGCGTGGTGGGGCTGGCAAACACTTCGGCTCCCCAGGTTTCCATCATCGAGCGGCGGAAGGGCTTTTGCTGATAGCTCACCCGCACCATGTAGACCCGCACCGACAATCCGAACATGGCCCCGGCCAAAGCGATCGAGGAGCCCCACTGACCCGCGCCGGTTTCGGTGGTGAGACGACGGCAACCCTCGCGCTGATTGTAATAGGCCTGCGCCACGGCGGTATTGGGCTTGTGCGAGCCCGCCGGGCTCACCCCTTCGTATTTGTAATAGATTCGCGCCGGGGTTCCCAGAGCCCGTTCCAGTTGATAGGCCCGAAACATCGGCGCAGGCCGCCATTGACGATAAATTTCGCGTACCGGATCCGGGATGGTGATCCACCGTTCGGTGGACATTTCCTGTTCGATAAGGGCTTGAGGAAAGAGCGGCGCCAGCGCATCCGGGCCGATCGGTTGTCCATCCGGCCCCAAGGGAGGCGGCATCGGCGTCGGCAGGTCGGCGGCGACATTATACCATTGTGTGGGAATTTCTGCTTCATCGAGCAGTATCTTGACATCATTCATCGTAACAAATCCTTGATTATTTAAAAGAGTGGCTCACCCCCGTCGGCCAGATTACCCTCTAACGCGACGCTGCGCAAGATGTATGAATCGCGGGCACGGTTTCCCCTCTGCCGCCTGGGGTCTGAAATACCGAGGCCGCAAGGATCGATCCGCCCCGTCACGCCAGCCTGGAAAACCGACCATCGGAGGCGGTTTCCGTTCCTTCACCGCTGCGACCACTTTTCGATACGGAAGATTTGGATTCAAACAGAAGACAGGGGCCGCCCGAACTGCGCAACACCTCCTGCCAGGGCCACAGTGCCGTCTTGAAACCCATGGCCCGACAGGCGCGAGGATGATCGGCTTCCCAAGTGACCTGGAAATGACGGCAACGCAAACAGTCCACCGGTTGCGACGGATTGGACCGCGAGTCGTCCATAATCGGCTCCCCTGGTACGGATCAATGCCAGAATTTACGCGAAAACAGCATCAGAATGGTGAAAATCTCCAAACGACCGACAATCATCATCGAGGCCAGAATGATTTTTCCGAAATCGGGCACCTGTGAAAAGTTATCCATGGCTCCCACGGCGTTGAAGCCCGGACCGACATTGGCCCACGCGGTCAGGGAGGCACCCATGGCCGACAGCAGATCCATATCCATGGCATTCAACAAGATGCCGCCGAACAGGACATAGCCCATGGCCAGAATGAACATGGCCACGGCATTTTCCAGGATCTCCCGGGGGATTGGCTGGTGATCCATTTTCGGGACCACCACCTGATTCGGTTGCAACAGGCGGGTGGTGACACTCTGAATGGTCTTGAGCAGCACCAGCACCCGCACCACCTTGATGCCCCCCCCCGTGGAACCGGACATGCCACCGATCACCATCAGCAGACCGAGCAACAGTTGCAGGACGGCGGGCCACAACTCCCAATCGGTGCTGGAGAAACCGGTGGTGGTCATGATGCTCACCACCTGGAACAAAGCGTGACGTACCACCTCTTCCAGATCCCAGGTGGGACTCCAGCGCACCAGCACCGCCACCAGAAACGCGGTGAAGATGAAAATGATCACGAAATAACCGATCAACTCCTCATAGGTAAAGGCTTTCCAGTCCCGGAAGACAATCACCCGATAGTGAATGAGGAAGTTCATGCCTCCCAAGACCATCACCACGATCGCCCACCACTGGGTCGCAGGGGAGTAGAATCCCAGGCTCAGGTTCTTGGTGGAGAAACCACCGGTGGCAATGGACGCGAACGCATGATTGATCGAGTCCAGCACGGTCATGCCGCACAGCCAGAAACCGATGCCGCCGACCACCGTGATCAAAATATAAACGCCCCACAAGGCGCGGGCGGTATGCACCAGACGCGGGGTCATGCGGTCCTTGGTGGGACCGGGGACTTCGGCCTTCATCAACTGGGTGCCGCCCACCCCCAGAAACGGCAGAATGGCGATGGCCATGAGCAGCATGCCCATGCCGCCGAGCCAGTGGGTGATGCTGCGCCACAGCAGGATGCTCTGCGGCCACGCCTCGATATCGGTCATGGTCGAGGAACCGGTGGTGGTGAATCCCGAAGCGGTCTCGAAAAAGGCCGATGGCAGATCCATGCCCCCCTGAAAAAAGAAATAGGGCAGGCACCCGAAAAACGAGGCCAAAAACCAACCGAGGCTGGTAATCAGAAAGCCATCCCGTGGATTCAACACCGGAGTCGCCTTGCGGGAGAGCAGCAATCCCAACAGCACCACCGCCGACGCCACGGCGATCGATTCGGCCAACGCGGTCGGATCCTCTCCGAGATACATCGCCAGCAGCACCGGAAAAATTTCGAACCCGGCCACCAGGGCGATCAACAGACTCAGCACACGCAGATCGAACAGGAGATTCATTTTCGGCCCAGGAATTCATCGACCTTCTGGAAGTGACCGGGATAGGTGATGATCAGGGCGAAATCACCCGGATTGAGGGTCATGTTGCCATTGGGCACGAACATCTGCCCATTCTTGACCACGGCGGCCACGATCACGGTTTTGGGCAACCCCATCTCCTTGAGCGGTTTGCCGACGATCCGGGAATTTTCCTGGATCTCCACATACAACGCATCCAGTTTTCCATTCAGCATCATGGCCGCATCGACCACCTTGCCCTGGCTCAAGAAACGCAGAATCTTGCCCACGGCGGCCAATTTGGGACTGACCACGGCGTCGATACCCAACGAAGGGGCCATGGTTATATAGGCTTCGTTGTCCATCAGGGCGATGGCGCGACGGGCACCGAACTTGCGCGCCATCAGACACAGCACCAGATTGACCTCCTGATGTCCGGTCAGGGCGATGAAGGTTGAGGCGCCTTGCGCCATTTTCTGAATGGTTTCGGGATCGGTGGCATCGCAGTGGAGCACGGCGGTCTCTTCCAGCATGGAGGCCAGTTCCTGACACCGCTCCTGGGATTTTTCCAGAATGAAAACCGGAATCCCTTCCTTTTCGATTTTGGCGGCGATCTGTTCGGCTTTCCATCCGCCCCCGGCGATGACGATCTTGCGATTCTGCACCGGACGCCGACCCAGCAGAGCCAGAATCTTGGGCAGTTCGGTCTTGGCACCGGTGGTGATAAAGACCCGATCCGTGACGTTCAGAATGGTGCGGCCATTGGGAATCATCACCTCTCCGCTCTTGTCTACGGCCACGATGAGTGCCCCGACGCGGGAGAGTTCCTGGATTTCCATCAGGGGCCGCCCGATGAGCACGCTCTCTTCGCCGAGGCGGAAGCCAGCGATGCTGATCGAGCCATGTTCAAACGGGACCACCTCGAAGGCCTGATCCACCTGCAACAGATCGAGCACCATCTCCACCGCCGCGTATTCGGGGCTGAAGACGATGGCTCCTCCCATGGCATCGCCACCGGTCAGGGCGGGATTTTTCAGGAACTGCTTCTTGCGGACCCGGGCGATGATGCGGGCGTTCGTGTTGACCGAACGGGCCATGAGCAGCAGAATGATGTTGCTTTCATCCGAATTGGTGACGGCCAGAATCAGATCCGCCTTGGCCAGTCCGGCCTCCAGCAGAAACTCTCCATCGGAGGTATCGCCGTGGATGGCCTGGAGATCCATGGTTTCTTGCAGATGGCGGATGACCGAAGGATCGTTATCGATCATCACCACGTTATGGCCTTCGCCGGTCAGATTCCTGGCCAGGGTGATGCCCACCACGCCTGCGCCGATAATGATGATTTCCTTGCTCATTCAATCAACCCAAGCGATCATGCAACCACGTCGATGGAGGGACGATCCTCGTCGGTTTCCCGGCCCTTGTAGACACCACCACTTTTGGCCTGTTGCAAAAACAGGGTATTCACCGCCCGCTGATTGAGACTCACCTTGCCCTGTTTCGCCAGCAACAACCGCTCCTGGATGGTCGGTTTGTGTCGGGGTTGAGGAAAGGATTCATCGCCGCCTTCGGGTTCTTCTTCTTCCTCTTCGTGTCGGCGTTGGGCGTTGCGCCCCTTGGCATTCTTTTTGACATCGGAGACATTGCGCGGCGACAACTGTTCGGAGTTGTTGGTGCGTATATCATGGGGCACCTTGACCATGTTGGCTTGCTCCAACATCGGATTGCTGGTTCCCAACAGATTGATCGCTGGAATGGCGTTGAACATGACACACCTGCTCGATTGCTTTCGGAAGAGAACGGTCTGATCGATCTCTTGCTGCTTTTTATTCTCTCATGATTCCATTATCGGCACAATCCACGCGCGGATCAACCTTTTCCGCACCGATTTCAGCGGACCAGATTCAAAAGGGTCTGATTCATCTGATCCAGTCGCTCCACCAGGATTTCGATCAGTTGATCCTTGATCTTGTGTTGCATCTGGGAGTCGAGTTGGGCCATGGTTTCGCCGTTGATGGTAAAGCAGATCATCTTTTCGCACGCCACCACGTCGGTGGAGCGGGGACGCTGGGTGAGAAAGGAGATCTCTCCAAACACCGTTCCCGGTTCCAGGATGGTGATCACCCGATCCGGATGGGAGCGTTTGGAAACCTTGGCCGTCCCCTTGAGAATGATGAACAAGGCGTTGTCTTCGGCATCCTCCTGGATCAGGTAGTCGCCCGCCTGAAAGCTTTCAAAATAGCAATCCAGACCGATCAGGATATCTTTCTCCTCTTCGGTGAAAGACCAGAAAAAGGGAATATTGTCGAGCAGTCGTTGCACAATCATCTGTTCACCTTGAAGAGAGCTTGCGGATCCTGACCGGTTACAATGTCCACCATATCATAACAAAGTCGCCGGACAATCGATAGGGAATCCATGAGCCGACGACAGAGATTCCGGGCCGGTCTTCCCGAAACATCTGCTAACGTTTACGCATGGGAGAGGCCGCCGATACCAGCACCTTTTCCGGTTTCCAGAAGTGCGGCAACAACAGGATCAGCACCGTGAAGACCTCCAATCTGCCAAAAACCATGAGAGCCACCAGCAGATACTTGCCCGGATCCGGAACCGCCGAAAAATTATCCATCGGT
>JADGBU010000022.1:20607-28654 GCA_015231295.1 Magnetococcales bacterium
GCCCGGCCCCACATTGATGGTGGCGGTCAAGGCGGCGGAGTAGGCGCTGGGCACATCCATGCCGAAGGCGACCAGAAAGATCGTGGCCCCCAACAGGGCCAGAGCCATGGCGAAGGCCATGGCCATCACCCCATCCAGAATATCCCGAGGGACTTTCTTGCCGTTGAACTTGACCAGCATCACCCGTTCCGGGGTCAGCAACCGGTTGAGCACCACCCCCAACACCTTGAACAGAATCACCGCCCGCACCATCTTGAGTCCGCCGGTGGTGGAACCGGCCATGGCCCCGGGAATGGCGATGGTCATCAAGAGCAGTTGCACATACAGGGGCCAGGTTTCCCAGTCCACATTGGCGAATCCGGTATTGGTCACGAGGCTGATGGCCTGAAAGAATCCATGTCGCAAGGCCGGCTCCATGGCCTTGTCGGCGGTGCTGGCATGGGCGATGAGCGTACAGAACACGCCGGCGACCAGCATCAGCAGCAGATACCAGACAATCTCCTCATCCCGGAACACCGACACATCCCGACTGACGATCAGGCGGTAGTGCATGACGAAATTGATCCCGGCCACGATCATGAAAAACATCGCCGTCCATTGCACGGTACTGGAATAGGCGGCGAGACTGGCGTTCTTGGTGGAAAATCCACCAATGGCGATGGTGGTGAAGGCGTGATGCACCGCATCCAGTCCCGACATGCCGGCGACATAATAGGCCAGACCGCACAGCACCGTCAGACCGACATAGATGCCCCACATCAACTGAGCGGTGGCGGCCATGCGAGGCGCGAGTTTATCCTTGCGGGGACCGGGCATTTCCGCCTTCATGATCTGCGCGCCGCCCACCCCCAGAAAAGGCAGAATGGCCACCGCCAGCAACAAGATTCCCATGCCGCCGATCCATTGGGTGGTGCTGCGCCAAAACAGCAGACTCTGCGACAACGCCTCCACATCCGGCAGAATCGACGATCCGGTGGTGGTGAAGCCGGAGGCGGATTCGAACACCGCGTCCACCCATCGCAACTGTCCCGAAAAATAGTAGGGCAACGCCCCCATGAAAATCATCACCGCCCACCCGATGATCACCGCCAGCACGCCATCTCTGGCCTGCATCTCCAGGCTGGCATGACGGGTCAGCAAACCCAGGACACTGACGCCCAGGCACAGCACCACCGCATAGACGAACGGGGTCATCGGCTCGTTCATGTGCCACGCCAGAGCCATCGCCGGCAGCTTGAACAGCACCAAAATCGCGGAAACCACCGCCAGAATGCGTAAATTCAACGGGAGATTCATCGGCGCATTCCTCAGTGGTTGGCCGTGATGAACGGTTCCATGAGGGCTGCATGGGCATCTCCCAACGTGACGAACATGGCCATGTCGCCGGAACGGAGAATCAAATCGCCGGAGGGCACGATCACCTGATTGCCCTGCACCGCCGCCACCATCAGAATCCCCTTGGGAAAGCCCGCCAGCTTGAGGGGAACCCCGTCCAGACGCGCTCCCCGTTCCACCTCCACCAGAAACAGATTCAGGCGACCGCTCAACAAGACCGCCGAATCCAGAATGCGTCCCATGCGGGCGAAACGCAGAATGTTGCCCACCGCCGCCAGTCTCGGGCTCAGAATGGCATCGACGCCCAACTCCGGAGCCATGCCGATATAGGCTTCGTTATCCATCATGGTGACGACCTGCAACGCGCCCCGTTTGCGGGCCAGCAGCGAAATGAAAAAATTCAGCTCCTGGGCAGGCGTCACCGCCAACAAAATGGTATCCGGAGTGACGGCCCGCGCCAACAGATCCGCGTCGGTGACATCCCCGTTGAGCACCACGGTCTTCGAAAGAATCTCCGCCAACTCCTGACATCGCTGGTGATCCGATTCGATCACCACCGCCTGTTTGCCCCGTTTTTCCAGTTGACGGGCGATGCTCATGCCGATCTGACCACCTCCCAGAATCACGAATTTGGGATCCTTGCGATACCGTTTGCCGATCAGGGCCATGAGATCCGGAATGTTCAACCCTTCGGGCACGGTCAGAAAGACCCGATCCCCCACCGCCAGCACCGAATCCCCCGAGGGAATGAACACCTCTCCATTTCGTTCCACCCCCACCATCAGCACATGCCGCGACGGGAACAGATCCGCCACCTCTTTCAGCCGTCTTCCGGAGATCAAGTTATCCTCTTCGAGACGGAATCCGGCGATCCGCACCCGTCCTTCCAGGAACTCCACCACATCGAACGCCTGCTGCACGGTGAGAATGTTCAAGGCGGTTTCCACCACCGCCCGTTCGGGGCTGATGATGATGGTATCGGCCAGGGTGCCGGTTTTCCACAATTGGCGATTGTCCAGAAACTCCACGTCCTTGATGCGCGCGATGATCCGCGCCCGTGGATTGAAGGAGCGGGCGATCAGTGTCAGGATGATATTGGTCTTGTCCTGATTGGTCACGACCAGGATCATGTCGGCGGATTCGATATCCGCCTCTTTCAATGCGGAGGTGTTTTCGGCGGTGCCGTGAACGATCTGGACATCCATCCGTTCCCGGATGGCCCGCACCGTATTGGCGTTGGACTCGACGAAGCAGATGTCATGTCCCTGCTCGATGATGTGCTGGCCCAGGGCCGACCCCACCATGCCCGCCCCGAAGATGACCACTCTCATGCGTTGTTCAGACATCGGCCTCCTCCAACTTACAGGATGATCGAATCAAACCGACGCAAAGCTATCGTGAAACGGACCGAAAAACAATCCCCTCACACGATCCATCCACCGCCAAGAACCCGATCCCCGACATAGAACACGCAGGCCTGACCCGGCGCGATGGCCCGTTGGGGCGTCTCGAAGAGCACCTTGGCCCGTTGTCCCTCCAGTGGCAGGAGCGTCGCCGGTCGCGGGGCGGAGGCGTGACGGATCTGGGCCAGGATGGGAACCGCGCCGGTCAAGGGGATCGGGTCGAGCCAGTGGAGTTCATCCACCTCCAGGGAGTCGCGGGCCAGGGCGGAGGCCGGTCCCACCACCAACCGGTTTTCCGCCGGATGGATCGCCAGCACATGCAGCGGATGGGCCGCCGAGATGCCCAGGCCGTGACGCTGACCGATGGTATATTTCCCCACGCCCTGATGCTGTCCCAGGAGTTTCCCATCGAGATCGACGATCGGACCGGGGGTGATGGGCGCCCAATTGCCGAGACGGGCGAAAAAGGCGCCGTGATCCCCGTCCGGGACAAAACAGAGATCCTGACTCTCCCGCTTGCGGGCCAGATGGAGATCAAACCGTTCGGCGAGTTGACGGGTCTGCGTCTTGGTCAGCCCGCCGAGGGGAAAACGCAGCCGTCGCAACGCCTCCAGGCGGGTGGCGAAAAGAAAATAGGATTGATCCTTGTCCGGATCGACGCCGCGTCGCAGTTGGGGCACGCCGGCCTCGGTGACGATCCGGGCATAGTGACCGGTGGCCAGGGCTTCGGCCCCCAGTTCCAGGGCCCGATCCAGCAGCAGGCGGAACTTGAGGATCTGATTGCAGCGAATGCAGGGATTGGGGGTGCGCCCCGAGGCGTAGGCGTCGATGAAATCGCCGACCACGGCCTGTCGGAACGCCGCTTCCAGATTGATCACATAAAAGGGGATGCCCAGGGTCTGGGCCACCCGGCGGGCGTCGTGGATATCGTCCGAGGCGCAGCAGGTGCGTCCCGCACCGGCCACGCTGACGCCGTGATCCCACAATTGCATGGTGAGGCCGATCACCTCCCACCCCTGAGAAAGCAGCAGAGCGGCGGTGGTGGCCGAATCCACCCCGCCGGAGAGGGCCACGGCGATCCTTCTGCCCTGGCCGGACTCCTCCCCCTCTTCGGGGGGGTCGGAAACGAATGCAGCGGAATCGGTCATGGGCGGCCAGGGGCATCCAAACAAAGAGAGAGGGCGTCACGCATCATCGGCCATCAGGGGGCGAAGTCGTCGATGGGCACCGCCGGGGTTCTGCCGAGCATCAGATCGCGGATCACCTCGGCGGTGATGGGGGTCAGAAGAATGCCATTGCGATAGTGTCCCGCCGCCATCAACAATCCTTTCACCGCACAGGCTCCGAGCAACGGCTGACCATCCGCCGTGGCGGGACGCAACCCCGACCAGGAGGTGGTGAAGCGGGCTTGCGACAAACCCGGCAGCATTTCCAGGGCCATGCCCGCCACGCGATGGATTCCGCCCAGGGTCACGGCCTTGTCGAAGCCGCGATCCTCCAAAGTCGAGCCCATCAGGATCCGGCCATCGGCGCGGGGCACCACATATCCCTTGTAGCCGTAAACCACATGCCGGAACAAAGGCGGACGATGCTCCAATTGCAGAATCTGTCCCGCCACGGGTCGGATGGCGGTCCGCAGCCGGGGCATGCCCCGAATTTCCGAGCTCCAGGCTCCACCCGCCACCACCACCCATTCCGCCGGGATCAAGCCCGCATCGGTGAGCACGCCATGCACCCGGTCATCCCCGATCCGGAGTTCCCGCACCCGTTCGCCGGAGCGGAACACCGCCCCCAACCGCGCCGCCGCCGAAGCGAGGGCCGCCGACAGCGCGACCGGATCGACCTGATGATCATCCGGGAAAAAACTGGCTCCCACCATATGATCCGTCAAGGCGGGCTCCAGGCGGCGCGCCTCTTCCCGATCCAGCAGTTCGACCCGCAATCCCCTCTCCAGCATCCATTCGGCGCGGCCCACCGAAAGTCTCCCTTCCGCCGGATCGAGAGCCACCTCCATCACGCCCGAATCCTCGTAGCCGATGGAGACGCCGCTCAATTCGGTCAGCTCGCGGGCGTACTCACGAAAGCGGGTGCGACTGGCCAGGCACAGTTCAAAAAAGGCACCCGGCCCCGACACCTCGGACTGGGCCCCGAGGATGCCGGCGGCAGCGGCTGAGGATTCCGCCCCCGGCAGGGATTTTTCCAGCAGCGTGACGGCGAAACCCGCCTCGGCCAACCGATGGGCGCAAGCGCAGCCCATGACACCCGCTCCGATGATCACCACCCGTTCCACAGGCCATCTCCTCGCTTGGTCAGGATCCCCCCGGACTCCGGGAAAGACAGATGATCCGCGCCTTGCGCGCCGGATCGTAACGATGCCATTTTTCCTCGGGCAGGGCCTCCGGCGCAACCCTCCGGAAGCCGTGATGCTGGAAAAACTCCACGGCGCGGGGATCTCCCACGCAGGCGAAGAGGCTGTCGAGGCGCAATCGTCTGGCCTCCTGGATCAGACGGCTGACCAATCGGCCCCCGACCCCTTCGCCCTGAAAGCGGGTCAAGGCGTAGAGCGCGGTGATCTCTCCGGCGTTGCGGCTGCGATAGGGTTCCGTGACCAGTCCGCACACCCCGGACAGATGGTGTTCGGAAATGAAGGCTCCATAGCCCTGCATCAGGATGGCGGTGAGATTCTCATCGGAGCGGGGCAGCAGAAACCCTTCCTGTTCTCCGTGCCGGATCACGGCGACGGCCTGGGGATAGTCATCGAGGGTGAGGCGACGCACCTGGCAGTAGTGGTGTCGGGAAAAAAACACCCCCTGCCCCTCGTAGGAGAAGAGTTCCCTTTCCAGATCCTCCAGACGGCAGAGGCTCACCGCGCCCACGCCGCCGCTGAGCAGATCGAGAATGGTCCGGCTCAGCCGGAGACAGGCTCCGGAGGAGCCGACCCCGCCCCCCTGGGCGGCGAGCAGACGCTTGAGACGGGCCGGATTGACGAAGCTCACGCTGCCGCCATCTCCGTCGAGCCAGCTTTCGCATCCATTCCCATGGATCAGCAGCAGCCGGGGCAGACGCAGAGCGGCCCCCAGACGCGCCACCTGCTCGAAAAATCCCGCGAGCCGGGCATCTTCCAGTTCGAAGGTCATGAAGGGGGCGGCCTGTCGCCACAGGGCGGCGGGAATGCCGCGCTCTCCGAGGGGCAGACGGGTGCGGGCCTCGGGAAGCCGGATCTCCAGGGCGTCGAGAAAACCGCCAACCGCAGCGACCCGTTGCGCCAGCAGCAGCACCTTCACCTGATGGGCCAGCAACTCACGGGTCACGCCCACGAGGGCGTTCAGGGTGTCGGGGGTGAGATCGCTCTCTTCGGACAGCACCAGGGTCAGGGTCAGACCGTGAAACGCCTTGAGAAAAAAATCTTTTTCGGAGAACAACTGACCCATGGGGGAGAAACTCGATTCAAGACCGTGAGGCGGAGAAAAAAAAGGGAGCCGGACAAAACAAAACCGCCCGAAATCGGAGGATTCCGGGCGGTTCTGGGTACAGGCACGGCCTACGGTTCAGGCTGCCTCGACATTCGCGGCCTGCAAGCCTTTTTGTCCCCGGACCACTTCGAATTTCACCTTTTGGCCTTCTTCCAGGGATTTGAAGCCTTCAGCCTTGATGGCGGAAAAATGAACAAACACATCTTCGCTGCCATCTTCCGGAGCCAGGAAACCGAACCCCTTGGAATTGTTGAACCATTTGACCGTACCACGAACCGTTTGCGACATTGTTTTCGTGCTCCTGATGACGAATCTGAACCGCATAAATTTTAGGATAATGGAGTAAAACGTCTACCGTCCCCTCTGCTTATCCCCTCTTGGTGATACGATACGAAAGGAGAAAGGCGGGAAACAAGAAAATTATTTTTATGGCCATATTTTTTGAGCCGCCCTGAATCCGGAATCGGAATTCCGTTTCCGATCCGGTCAACGCGATGATCAAGCCACTTCCTGGAACGTATCATATTGTTTTTTGCGCGCAGAAAATAACATCAAAAATAATCATTAGATAACTCACAAAAACCGGTTCAAACAGATCCACCGACGCCCACCAGAAGACGCATCTCCCTGGACCCATCGCGGCCATGGATGAAGCGATCGATTTTTTCCCATTTTTTGAAGCCCGCGCACGCCCGGCCTTTCATGCCGCCAAAAATTGATTTAATCTTGAGAGCTTTTCGACCGCTTCAATCTCCAGAACCGGAACCCGCATGGTGCCTTCATCCTCTTTTTTTATCTTGAGTCTTCCTGTCCACACGCTGCCCTTCCGGCGGCGTGCGGCGACAAAGATACGGATCGAACAAAAATGGCTGTCGCGTTCTTTGTAACGGTGGATTGTTTGTGGTATAAGGCTCCTCCATCGACCGGCCTCCCTGGTGAAGACCGGAACGAAACGGTTTTCTTCTGTCCTGACATCATTGCAACATCGCGGATCTCCTCCCCATGAAACCTAGCCATTGGTTGGTCGTCGGTGCCGTCTCCCTGATCACGGTGAGTCTCTGGGCCTGGTTCAATCGCCCCCTGGAAGAGCCCTTGTGGCCCGATCGGGTGATGGGCTTTGCCTTCGCCCCCTACCGGGCCGATCAGGATCCTCAAAAGGGCATCCACCCCACCGTCGAACAGATCGATGAAGATCTCGCCCTGCTCTCCGGCAAGACCTACGCCGTCCGCAGCTACACCGTCGAAGGGGTGATGGCGGAAATCCCCCGACTGGCCCACAAACACGACATCAACGTCATGGTGGGGGGCTGGATCGACTCCGACGAGGCCCGCAACAACGCCGAAGTCGAACGACTCATCAAGACCGTCAACGCCAACGCCCAAAACGTGGTGCGCGTGATCGTCGGCAACGAATCCCTGCTCCACGATCGGGTTTCGGTGCAGAAACTGATCAAATTCCTCGATCGGGTACGCTCGGCGGTCAACGCCCCGGTCAGCACCGCCGAACCGTGGCACATCTGGCTCAAATATCCGGAACTGGTCCAGCATACCGATTTCATCGCGGTCCACATGCTGCCCTACTGGGAAGGCATCGCCCAGGAGAAGGCGGTCGATTACATCGTCTACCGCATGAACGAACTCCGGGAAGCCTATCCGAAAAAACCGATCATCATCGGTGAGGTGGGCTGGCCGAGCGATGGCCGCACCCGCATCGACGCCAAGGCCGGTCAAGCCGAACAGGCCACCTTTCTGCGACGCTTTCTGGCCCGGGCCAACAAGGAAAAATATGTCTACTACGTGATCGAAGCCTTCGATCAACCCTGGAAAAGCAACTCC
>JADGBU010000297.1:0-2363 GCA_015231295.1 Magnetococcales bacterium
AAACTCCACCGTGACCCGATTGTTGATCTGCACCGGAATCCAGTACTGACCCGGCGCGCCCTTGGAGGACAAGGGAACGATCTCGTCCGGCGGCGGCGGATGCCGGTCCCGCTCGCCGGGATTGCAGGCATCCCCCCGCAGGATGGTCCGACCTTTGCCATCGATGCAGTGACGCACCGACGACTCCCCCAGAACGATGCCACTCTGCATCGACAGCAGCCAGATACAGACCACGCCTTTCCAGCTCCAGACCATGCTGCGCATCCGCTTTTCCTCCCCCGTTCTCGATCCGGAAACGATCAGCCACCCGATTCCAGCACCGGCATGGCGGAAATGCCGACCACCGGCAGCAGATCGACAAACCGTTCCAGCCAGTGATCGGGACGGGCCAAAGCCAACCGTTCCCGATCGTGACAGCCGAACGTGACCGCTGCGGTCCCGACTCCGGCATGATGTCCCATTTCCAGGTCGAACTCGGTATCGCCGACCATCAAGGTCCGTGCGGGCGTGCAACGGGTGGCGGCGAGAATCTGTTCGATCATGGAAGGATGGGGTTTGCTCGGCGCGTGATCCGAGGTCATCAACACTTCGAAGAAGCCGGTCAGATTCTGTTCCTGCAAGGTGCGCTCCAAGCCGCGCAGCGACTTGCCCGTGGCCACCGCCATGGAGATTCCGTGATCCCGCAACCGGTCCAGGGTCGGGCGCACACCGGGAAACAGCGGCGTGGTCAACTCTCCCGCATCGGCCAGCCGCTTGTAATGGCTCTTGTACCACGCCACCGCCCGATCGTGATCTTCCGGAGAGGCCTCGGGCAACAAGACCCGCATCGCCTCGGGCAGGGAAAGACCCACGACGGCGGCGATCCGCTCTCTGGCCAGGCCATCCGCCAGCCCCAGTTCGACCATGGCCAGATTGGCCGAACGGACAATGCCATCGAGGCTGTCCACCAGCGTGCCATCACAATCAAAGATCACCAGATCGTACAAAATCGAGGACATGACCTAAAGCTCCGGAGGGGAAGAAGAGAAATAATCGAGACGTGCGTGATCGGGTGGGGTCCAGGGGCGAAGCCCCTGGGATTTCCAAACGTGAATCCGACGCCTGCGGCGGCGGGATGGGCGCGCTGCGCGAATGACAAAGGCATAACTCCCAAGGGCTTCGCCCTTGGATCCCACCAGGGGCCCATGGCCCCTGGACCCCGTTGATTGGCGTGTCCCGTCAAGGCTGAAGGAGAATCTTCAATGCGCCCCGCGCATTGGCGTGCTCCAGAGCCGACATGGCCCGATCCAACCGATAAACCGCCTCGATCAACGGCTCCACGGTCACGAGTTCCCGTTCCAGAAGCCGCAAGGCCGCCGGAAACGGACCACACCGGGAACCGATCCAAGAGATTTCATCCACCACCAACGCGGCAAGATCCACCGACAACGGCACAAGATGCGCGCTTTTCAAGACCACCCGTCCCCTGGGCCGTACCAGTCGTCGCGCCAAAGCCAACCCTTCGGGTCTGCCGGAACACTCCATCACCCAATCGACCCGCAACCCGTCGGGGAGCGCGGATTCCAACAGAACCGGAATCCGTCGCGCCTCCAGAACCGGCCACTTGCGGACGTGACGACCGATCACCCACAATTCGCAGCCGGTCAGGGCCACCACCTGAGCCACCAGCAATCCCAACTTGCCATCGCCGATCACCACCACCCGATCGGTGGGACGCACATGGGATTGCTGCACGATCTCCACCGCCGCCGCCAACGGTTCGGTGAACAACGCCATCCGATCGGAAACCCCCTCGGGCACGACATGGAGATTCTCCACCGGCACCACCACCCAATCGGCGAACACCCCATCCCGCTGCCGGATTCCCATCACGCGGCGGGCTTCGCAGTGTCCCCGCTCCAGTCGCCGACAGGCCGAACAGACGCCACAGGCCACGGTGATCTCACCCACCACCCGCCGTCCCACCCATTCGGGCGCATCGGGGGCCGACTCCACCTCGCCGACGAACTCATGCCCCAAGATGCCGGAAAATGACGCATAGCCCTTGAGAATCGCCTGATCGGTGGCGCAGATACCCGCCAGACGAACGCGAATGCGCGCCTCTCCCGCAGTCGGAGCGGGTACAGGCCAGACCGATTCCAGACGCGCCCGCCCCTCTTCGCAGAGCACCGCCCGCATCACCTTCGGAATCGGCTCACGGTTGAAGATGGTCGAACTCCTCGACCAAAATGGAGGCGTGACTCCGCTCCTGTTCGGCCAGAAAGGCCAACGCTTCGCGAATGGCGGGATCCTGCGCCAGACAGGCCAGTTCCCGATAGAGTTCTTGTGCCCGGTGTTCCCGTCTGGCGGCGGCGAGCAGGGCC
>JADGBU010000297.1:2412-3069 GCA_015231295.1 Magnetococcales bacterium
CCAGACCGGCTCCAACACCAAAGGCGGCGTGGCGGGCAACCGCTCGGCGAGCAGGATCGCCTCCAGACGGCGTTTGTGCTCCTCCTCCTGACGGGCGTGAGCCAGCATGATCGCCCGTTGCTCCCCGGAGGGCGAACGCTCGGCCAGATCGAGATAAAAAGCCGCCTCCTCCTCCTCGTGACGGATGGCGTAGCGGATGACCTCCTCGAATGTATGCATGATGCGCTCCTGTAATGATACCACCATCCGGCTTCGCGCTCTCGGAAACGAACAGAGCCGAGAGGCGACGCCCACGCCTTCCGTGGAGGCGTCATGCACGGGATTTCGCCGGCACGCGCAAACGGGGGTGGCTTATGGATGGGAAAAAGGCTAGAATGTCGCGGTTCAATTGACAAGGAACATTATCCAGTCCTTTTCGCCTCTTCATCATCCATCATCCACTTTACGAACAAGAGCGTTCAGGCATGTTCTCTTTTCTGCGACCACTCTCCCGGCGACACGCCATCATGACCCTGTTGGGAGCCAGCGGACTGGGCCTGATCGCACTCAGAATCCACAGCGGTCTCACCAATCCTCCCCCCGCCGAACTCACCATGGATCCGGAACTGGTCGGCGTGCTGCTGCCCTCTCCCCGGATCCTGCAACCCTTCGCGCTGA
>JADGBU010000023.1 GCA_015231295.1 Magnetococcales bacterium
CCGGCTCCGGCCCCCATGCCGATGCCCGCCACCTTCGGCAACGGCCCCGCCACCTTCAACAAAGTCTCCCTGGAGAAAAATTTCCCTCTGGGCGGCAGCCAATCCTTTCCGGGCCAATCCTCCGGACAACCCTCCGGACAACCCTTCTCCATGGGCGGTGGACAGCCCCTCGATGAAGTGAGTCAGGGCGTGGCCCAGATCATGAGCATGGACCCCCGCTTCAACGAAGCCGCCTTCCTGAACGGAGCCAAGGCCGCCTATCAACAACGCCAGAGCGCGTGGAGCGACTGGAGCGTCGATCGCCTGCGCCCCCTGCTTACCGAGCGTATGTGGTCGGTGGTGGAAAATCACGCCAAAGAGCGTCAGGCCGCCGGTCGGCGCGATATTCTGGAAAAAATCCGCTTCCACACCGCCGAACTCTCCGAAGCCTGGCAGGAGGCCGGCGAAGATTGGATCACGGTCCATTTCGTGGTGGAGATGGTCGAATACGAAACCGATGTGGCCGGTCGGGTGCTCAACGGCAATCCCAATCAACCGATCACGGCGGAAGAGTATTGGACCTTCAGTCGTCCGGTGGGTTCCAGCAATCCCAACTGGTTTCTCTCCGCCATCCAGCAACCCGGTGAAGTGGCCAGAAGCGTTCCGTGAACCCTCTCGCACCCCTGTTCCGAGGTAAGACCCTCCCGCGACTCATGCTGGCTCTGTGCCTGATCTGGGTCGCGGGATGCTCCTCGTCTCAAAAGGAGCAACTCACGACCGAGGAGAACAGTCTCGTTCCGGTTTCCTGGAACCAGGTGGCCAAGGTGCTCGAACACGATACCGAGCTTGCCACCTGGGCCGACGCCCTGGAAGGCAGTGTCGCCTATTTCACCTCCCTCGACGCCGAAACCCCGATCCGGTTCGGACCCAGAACCTTCACCGCCTCGGTGCTGGCGGAAACCAACAAGGATCTGGCCCACGCCGCGCGCACCATGGCACCGGCGGCCTTTCACGAGCATCTCAAGAAAAATTTTCTGCTGTTTCATTCGGTAGGTGGCGATCGGCATGGCGACGTGCTGGTCACGGCCTATTATGAACCTCTGCTCAAGGGCTCCCTGACCCAGACCCGTACTTTCTCCTATCCCATTTATCGTCGGCCACATACGCTGGTCGAGGTCGATTTGTCTCAGTGGTCCACCGATTTTCAGGATAAGCGCATCGTGGGCCGCATCGAAAAGGGCAAGTTGCTGCCCTATTTCGATCGGGCACGCATCGATCAGGAGAAAGTGCTGAAAGGAAAAAATCTGGAACTGGCCTGGGTGGAAGATCCGGTGGATCTGTTTTTTTTGCATATTCAAGGATCGGGACGGGTACAACTGCCGGATGGCTCCACCTTGCGGGTGGGATATGCGGCGACCAATGGACAACCCTATCGTTCCATCGGTGCTTTGTTGATCGAAGAGAATCAAATCGCCAAAGAGAATATGAGTCTGCCCGCTTTGCGGCAATGGCTGAAGGATAATCCGAAACAACGGGACCGGGTGTTGTATTCCAATCCCTCGTATGTGTTCTTTCGGAAACTCGATGGCGGACCATTCGGAAATATCGGTGTGCCGTTGACGGCGGAACGTTCCATCGCGACCGATGCCACCCTTTTTCCCAAGGGCGCGCCGGGATTGCTGTATGTCACCATGCCGGAGTTCGATGAACAGGGGGCGGTGGTCAACTGGAAACCGACGTTGCGCTTTACGGTCAATCAGGATACCGGAGGGGCCATCAAGGGAGCGGGACGGGTGGATTATTTCATGGGATTCGGGGAAAAGGCGTTGCAAATCGCCGGGATCATGAAACAAAAAGGATCCTCGCTCTATTTCATCGCGCCGAAACCGGCGGATGAGCCGGCGGGTTGGTTCGGATGGTTGGATGATCTGCTGAATCGATAACTGGTAAAAAAAAGAGAGGGTCTGGGGGATTCATCCCCCAGGGTTTTGACCTTGACTTTGCCTTTCGCGCGCTTTCACAAAAGCCTTTTTTCGCATCTTTTCGCGAAAAAAGGCGCAGCGCGCGTCGGACTCCATCCTTGCCCCTGGGCCAAAAACAGCGACCGACCGGGATTTAAATCACTTAAATAATTTTCATGAAATTATTTAAGATGCGGGCCCGAACAGAAAAACCCCAAGGGCTTCGCCCCTGGACCCCACCAGGGGGATAATCCCCCTGGACCCGTAACAAAAAGAGGCTATCAACACTCTTCGAGATGATATTGACGAATTTTATTATGCAACGATTGTCGTGTAATTTCGAGCCATTCAGCCGCACGAACCTTATTGCCATGAGATTTTCTCAAAGCCTGTTGAATCAATTCGATCTCCAATCTACGCCGATGTTCGGGCAAAGAGAGCGTATCCGCCAGCAATCCATGGGAGCGTATTTGCGGCGCGGCTTCCAACAGATGCGGGGAGCAATGCGCTTCCGTAATCATCTCACCATCCGGTGTAAGGGCCACCAACCGTTCCACCTCATGTTCCAACTGACGCACATTACCCGGCCAGGGATAGAGCTCGAACCGCGCCACCAATTCGGAGGAGAATCCTTTAGGACGTTTCTTGAAACGCTGACTCACCCGTTCCAAAAAGAGCATCATCAACGGCAGGATCTCTTCCCGGCGTTCGCGCAGCGGGGGCAATCGTATATCGATGGAAAAGAGTCTGAAAAACAGATCTTCCCGGAATCGTCCGGCCTTGACCTCATCCCGCAAATCCTTGCTCGATGCGCTGATGACGCGAAAATCATAGCGATGAATTTTATTCCCTCCCAAACGCACCCCTTCCATCTCCTGGATGGCTCTCAGGAAGCGGGGTTGGATCGAGAGGGGCATTTCCGCGATTTCGTCGAGGAAGAGTGTGCCGCCCGTAGCCTCTTCGAAGCGTCCCATGCGACTGGAGGAGGCTCCCGTGAAGGCTCCCTTTTCATGGCCGAAAAATTCGCTTTCCATCAGCGTTTCCGGGATGGCCGAACAATTGACCGCCACAAAAGGACGGGTACGACGTTCTCCCGGGTATTCATGGATCAGGCGTGCGATCACCTCTTTACCGGATCCGCTCTCTCCGGTGATGAAGACATTGACCGGCAGCGGTCCAATCTGCTGCACCAGGGAGAAGATGCGCCGCATGGCGGGGCTTTCGGCGACATAGCGTTCTTCTTCCAGCAAGGCATCTTCCACGCGGGACATGGCCAGATGCATGCCTCGGGTGATTTCGATGATCTCTTCGGTGACGGTGTTGTGTTCGATGGAGAGGGCGAGATATTTGACCAGTTGCATCAACCAGCGTTCGTCCTCGGGGGTAAAGCCATCGGGATCCCGTTTATTGAGCAACTCCACCGCCCCGATGGGATAGTTCCCCGCCAGGCTGCGAATCGGCACACACAACAGATTGCGGGTGGTGAATTCGGTTTTTTTATCGGTGATGGCGTGGAATCCGGTTCGATTTTCCAATCCGCTGCGGATCACCGTGCGCCCCGAGGAGATCGATTCACCCACGATGCTGCCTTGCATTGGGGCGATGATGGCTTTTTCCTTCAGACCGGTACCGAATTTCAGCCAGATATGTTCCGTGGTCTGATCCACGATGAAAACGCTGCAACGCTCGGCATCGGTCAACCGAGGGAGAATTTCGACAAAGAAGCGCATCAAGGTTTCGAAGTCGCCTGGTCCCCACGAGCGATGGATCCGCTCCAGAAGTGACTTGGGGGTTTCCAAACGGCGGTTGATTTCCGTGGGCCGGTGCATCGTGTCCCCATGATGAAAATAACGAAATCAAGAAGATTCCAGAGTTCCTGTCGGCAGGAGCCTGTAGAGATGTTTCGTCCGAATGGGGGTAAATGTTTACCGAAAAACCGAAGGAAGTGCTACAGTATGCGGGATTCTGCAGCCATGGGGCCGTTGGTGAACTCCTGGAGGAGTGACGCGCGAAAAAGAATAAAACAGATGCAGAATGAACGGAGATTGACAAGCGCAAAGCCCTGGGGGGGAGATCCCCCGGACTCTTGATCCAAAAATTGCCAGATGATCAACTGGCCGCCCGGCGACGCAACGCCCGCCCCCCACGGGAGAGTCCCGCCGGAGGCGCGGCGAAGCGCGCCAACAGTTGAAACACTTCGGCGACGGTACTGGTCGGCAATTGGAGTTCTTGCGCCGTCTGTTCGATATCGCCTCCTGCCAGAGCCCGTTCGATGACGCGCCGCATCTCCACCGGCAGGCGGGTCAGGCCGGTTTCGGCCACCGCCGGACGCACGATGAAAATGCGTCGGGAGCAGTTGGGATCCTGACAGAGATAACGTTGTTTGCCGTTGGGTTGGGTGCCGTATTTGACCACGTTCAATCCGTGACAATCCGGGCAGCGCACGTCCATGACCGCCATGATGGGTATCCTTGTCCAAAGAACAGTAAAATTTTGAGGTTGAATCCAAACCCCGAACCGGGTATGGGTGGAGGGAGTGTGGATTCGATCGCCTTCGACGCGCAACACAGGCGTCGAGGTACGACTTGTATTAACGAAAAGCGAAAAGCATGCCATGATTTATGGTTGAGATTCTGGGCAACTCTTTGTAAATTTCAAGCCGGAAGCGGGGAAGATTTTGCCCGGAATCCGCCCGGAGGCAAAATTTGCCCGGCAGCCCCCTGTTTCACGATTGCGCACGAGGAAGTCTGAATGCCCACGGACAAAAAAAAATCGCTCTTTGCAGTTCTGCCCCCGCTTGGCAAAGGCGTGGACAAATTGTTGCGCATCGAGAAGAAGTTGATGTCGGTCTTCCGGAGAGAAAAACTCGAAGAGTGGGGCGTCGGACTCAATCTGGGAAGCGTGCCCGATGTCTCCCGACGGGCCGAAACCGCGCGTCAAATTTCACGCCGTGCCGTCAAACGGCGCAGGCGTCTGCTTTCCAATCACGGGTGATCGCCACCCGGGAGGATGGTCATGGGGAGGAACGGCAATGTCATTGACGTGCAGCAGGGATCTGACCGGAAAAATTTTTCGTGATACGGCACTCTTCGGTGCTCTGTCGGAACCGCAACTCGCACGGGTGCAACGCACCATGCGATCGCTCCATCTGGAGGAAAACGATCATCTGTTCGATGCCCAGGAGGTGGCCGATCGTTTTTTTGTCATCGTCAGGGGGCGGGTGAAACTGTTTCACGTCTCGGTCAACGGCGCGGAAAAGGTAGTCCGGATTCAAGGCCCCGGGGACTCCATCGCGATGCCGGTGATGTTCATGGAACAACAGAACTATCCGATTTTCGCCAGCGCACTGACCCCGTGTGATGTTTTGGCCTTCGACAATAAAACTTTTCTTGCCGTGCTGCGAGAATCTCCGGAAACCTGTTTCCGCATGATGGCGGAAATGAGCAAGCGTTTATATGTTCAATTATCCGAAATTCGCAATCTGAGCATGCAAACCGCGCCGGTGCGTTTGGCTCGTTATCTTCTGACCAACAAGAGCGGCGGACTGGGGGCGGGCACCAGCATGGTGCGGTTGGATGCCTCGAAACGGGTGATCGCCTCCCGATTGTCGATTCAACCGGAAACCTTTTCCCGTCTGCTGGGACGTCTGGCCGGACTCGGACTCATCGAAGTCAAAGGGCGATCGATTCTGATTCCCGATGCCGAGGCGTTGGAAAAGTTCATCGACGAAGAACAACAGGGACAGGAGCGCGTCTGACCGGCGGCGACCATTGAAAAAAAAAAGGGGATCTGGGGGATTCTTCCCCCAGGGTGTTGATTTTTTTCTGGAAGTCCCAAGGGCTTCGCCCCTGGACCCCACCAGGGGCCAATGGCCCCTGGACCCCAATCGCACTCAATCCCGCGTCACCGGCATGACCCGATCGTTTTCCGATACGGAGGGCTTGCTGGCTTTGAAGGTCGGCAACGGCGCCAACACCACCTCGGGTGTCGGGGCGGTCGTGTAATAATAGGCGGGTTGGGTGATGATCGGCACCGTGGGAGGAATCACCATCGGGCGTCCGGCGAAGGCTCCGGTATTCTGATAATCATAAAACGAACGCGCAACATCTGGATAGTAAATGTGGTCCGCTCCCTTGCCGACCACTTTTTTGCCATTCACGCTTCCGGTCGCGCCGACGACGGATACGGTGACGACATTGCCCGTGGCGGCACTCTCTCCGGGAGCACTCCAGACGGTGATGGCCAAAGCGCAAAGCGCAAGCGCGAAAAGTTTGCAAGGCAGGCGACAGGTGGGTTCGCGGGCGTCCATCGTGGTGTCGTTCCTTTGGGAGATAAAGACCCGATGATTTTCGTCACCGGGCAGGGTCAAAACCAAACTTCAAACAGGCCACTCGAATGTCAGAATCTCCGGCCATCCGCCGGATTGCCCCCACCAGAGGCCGGAGCACTCTGGGGAACCGAGGCGTAGGGCGTGGTCAACTGAACCGCAGGAGCCGGAATGGCATAATAGGCCACCGGAGCCGAAACCACCTGAATCGACGGATTCTGGCCAACGGGTTGCCCGGCGGAAGCCGTCGCGGTCTGGGGCACCGGCGAGATCGACGTGTAGATCACCGCGCCATTGCCATAGTTCAAGGTTTGGGGACGGTCGGCGTTGGACAACAGCAGAGAACCGATGATCGCGGCACTGCTGACCGCAGCCACGGCAGTCAAGGTGGGCTCCGCCTGAACCGGATTCGGCGCGCCGATGGTGACGGTCAGCAGAGCAGCGGAAACCCATAACGGGGCCCGGATGCGAAACGATGCGGAAGAGGATGTCGGATACATGAGGGGTTCCTTTTCTGATGATATAAAATGTATTGTCTCAAGTGTCTCGCAAGCGGTCGAGTTCTCGGTCAACGCAGCGGACGATTGGTGACGGGAATGGCGGCAGTCACCTCTCCGGTGGGTTGGGCCTCCAGCAATACCGGTTGGTGCAGATGATCCACCGGCGTGAAATAGTCCCAGGCTCCCTGGGTGGAGGGATCCTTTTGCCACCAGTAATCCGACGGATGGGCGTAACGACCGGGTCGCACATGCAATGTGACCGAATCTCCGGGTTGATGGGGTACGATCAGTTCCCCGGCCAGAAGGGGATCAGAACCGGCCAGTAGAAGCAGGGCAAAGAACAGTGCAATCATGGTTTTCATGGGTCGAACTCCTTCCAGGGTGGCTGAGGTGATGCCGATCATTTGGGCGGCAGATCACGGGAGGGTTCCTGGGATTTTCTGACGACTTTTTTCTTTACCGGTTTTTTGGACTTTTTCTGAGCCTTGACGGGAGCCTTGGCCGGTTCCGGTTTGGCTTTCTCCTCGACAGCCTGACTGGGCGGAGCCACCTTGGGTTCGGGAACGGGTTTGCTCTCCACGACGGTGGTCGGGGCCGGTTGGGGCACCTGAAACCCCACTCTCGGGGGTTGGATCACGAACGAAGGCTGCTCCACGGTGATCGGCGCCTGATGCATCACCACCGGAGGCTGAGGAATCGCCACCGGAGGATTGCCCACCCAGATCGGCGGCTGATTCACCACGATGGCGGGACGCTCGATGGTGATCGGCGCCTGTCGCACCACGGTGGATCCGGTGGGATATCCGTTGGCGTCGGTGGCAGGGGGAACGGCCTGCGACGGGGACGCACCAGAAGTCGCCGGAGCAGTCGCATAGGCGGCACTGTTGCCGGGCATGGGGGTCTGCCAGGGAGTGGCCGGATTGATCATCGCGGGTGCGGTGTGTACCACGACCGCCGCCGGCATTTCATAGGTGGTCATCGGGGCCTGGGTGGGGTCGATGGTGTGGCCGCAGGCGGCAGCCAAAGGAGCGACGACGGCGATGAGCATCCCTGTGCCGTGACGTTTCCCGACTCTTGCAAGAAATCCCTTCATGACTTCCTCTCCCTCGCCCGCATGGGGCGCAATTTCTTGAATGGATACTGAAACCAATACACTACTTCCCTGTATGTAGGGCGTGTATCGGCCATGGCTCCGGGGTTGATTAGAGGATTCTCTGCAAGGAATGCGGATTCGGGATTATCGAATCTGTCGGGAGAAGAGAAAGCGGTGCATCGGGTTGGGATTGGATGCGGGTGGAAAATCCCGTGGGCTTCGCCCCCGGACCCCACCAGGGGCCCTTGGCCCCTGGACCCCAATGGTGTTCAGGGTTTGACGAGCCGTTTCGGGGTGGTGAGGTGCAATAAAAGATAACCGGCAATGCCGGTGAAAAAAAGAATCGGAGCCCATGCGGCCAGGACCGGAGGCAGCCGACCGCCCATGCCCAGAGCCCCGGCGAGATCGCCGAAGACGAACATCACGAATCCCAACAGCAGACCGACCAGCATGGAACGCAGCGCGCCGCCGGAGCGGGGCAGCCGCAACGCGAAAGGAAAGGCCAGCAGAATCGAGGCCAGATTGGAGAATGGTGTGGCCAGGCGTCGATGGAAAAGCATCTCATAACGGGTCGCGTCGTGTCCCTCCCGCTGGAGCTGCTCCGAAAGGGCATACAGCTCCCGTACCGTGAGCATCTGAGGAGGCGGCGTGTCCACGGCGAGACGCTGCGGATCGAGAGCGACCGGCCAAAGACGCTGCGGAAAGCTCTCGACCGTGCTTTCGGGGAGAAATCGATAGTCGATTCCCTGCATCAACTGCCAACTCTGACCGTCGTGATGGGCGGTCTTGGCCTCCAGACGAGCGGTGAGTCGATGTTCGTCGTCGAAGGTGAAAATCGTGACCTGATAGAGGGTGGCGGAGTCGGGATCGAACCGTTTGGCGTGAATGATCTGCGCGCCGTCCCGGATCCAGAGATCGTCGGTGCGAGAGAGCGGCGCGACCTGCTGATCCTGAATCCGATCCTTGAAATCCTGCGCGATGCGATTGGTGAGCGGCGCGATTTCACCGATGAGCGCGGCGTGCAACAGCGTGATGAGCACACCCGCTCCCAAAAAGGGCAACAGAATGCCCGACAACGAGAGGCCACTGGCACGCATGACGGTGATTTCGTTCTGACGCACCAGACGGGATACCCCCATCAGGGTAGTCAACAGCACCAGCGAAGGGGTGAGCATGCCCAGAAAATTGGGCAGACGACTGGCCAGCAGCAACCCGAAGTCGAAAAGCTGAAAATTGGGTTTCTGGGAGAAGCGACGAATGCCCTCGATGCCGTCGATGAGCAGAAACAAACCGATGAACACCCCGATCATCTTGAGAAATCCGAGCAGAAAGAAGCGCGCAAGATAGCCGAACAGAATGGGCATGAGGGATCAACGCTCCGGGGAGGTGGGAGAGTCCGGGGATTTCCGGAGCGAAAGGCGCGATCGGCTCGGCCAGCGGAACTCCGGCAGTTGACCGCCGCGCGCCGCGATCCGGAAGATCCAGAGCGTCAGCAGGGCCATGGCGAGATTGGGCATCCAGAAGCCCACCAGCGGCGTGACGATTTTCTTTCCGGCCAGGGCTTCCCCCGAGGCCAGCAGCAGAAAATGAAAGATCAAAATCAAAATCGCGACAATGAAACCAAAACTCTTGCCGGTGCGATGGGACTGCTGCATCCCCAGCGGCAGGGCGAGCAGACCCATGATCAGCGTGGCGACGGGAAAGGCCAGACGACGATGCCACTCCATGCGGGCGGCCTGTTGACGCTCCGGGCTTCCGGTCGCGATCGCCGCCTGGAGTTCGAGGGGGTCGAGTTCGTCGATCTCCTGTTTTTTGTGCTGCGGCACCAGCCCCAGGACCACTTCCAGCCCCAGATCGAACCGGGCGAAGCGCATCTGCCGATAGTGACCGCTTTTGCTGGTCCAGTGACGGCTGCCCTCTTCGAGAAACAGGGCCGCCTTGCGGTCGGCGCGGGTGTGGGGATGGGCACGACGGGCGGTGATCGTCACCGTTTCCGAAGGAACCCGTTGATCGTGAATCAAAACCCCTTCGAGGGTGCCGGTGAGGGGATCTTGATGGTTGATGTAGATGGTGAGGCCGGGAATGGAACGGTTGAAGGTGCGCGATTGCATGGTGAGCGCGGTGTTGGAGGACAACAACGCCTTTTTGAGCACCGTGAATTCGTAAAAGGCCCGTGGCACCCAGATCCAGTTGAGAAGAAGCGCGAAAACGGTGAAAATGGCCACCAAAGCACCGATCGGACGGGCCAGTTGCCAGAGGCTCACGCCGCTGGCCTTGATGACCACCAGTTCGCTGTCACGGGCCAGACGGCCCAGGGTCAAAAGCGTGCCGCTCAGCAGAGCCATGGGCAGCGTGCCCACCATGAACTGCGGAACGGCATAGAAAATCATTTGACGCAGAACCGAAAACGACGCCCCCTTGTTGATCCAAAGATCCACCAGCAGCAGAATCTGGGGGAGCATGATCAAAAAGGTCAGAATGCCCAGGGCCAGGATCGCGGTTTGCGCGCAATCCACAAAGAGATAGCGGGAGAGGCGGTTCATGAGAGCTTGAGTGGTTCCCGTCTTTTATTTTGGCTGCGCTTGTGGTAACTGTTCGCAGGTCACTGTTCTTCATTTTTCATGCCAACGCAAGGCGCAAAGCGCGTCGCCTGGCATGCACCGGTCAAGGAAAGGTCACGATGGTCGAATCCGTGTTGAAAATGGATGTGTGGGTGGGCGATTTCTCGGTCCGTGAGGCGGATGTGTGGGTGATCGGCGTCTATCAGGGGGGAGAGCCCCAGGCGGCGTTGTCCCGCTGCGGCGAAGCGGTGGAACGAGAGGTGCGACGCATCCTCAAGGCGGGCTGGATGCGGGGCGAATCCGGCGAAATGTTGATGCTGCCGGTGCCGGGATCCAGCGGCGTGGCGGTGGAACGAATCCTTTTGGCCGGCATGGGCAAACGGGAGTCGTTGACCCTCGAAAGCTTCCGCGCGTTGGGGGCTTCGGTGGTCAAGGCGTGCGAAAAGGGCAGCGTGGATCGGGCCATCGTGCTGGTGAGCCTCGATACCCATCAGGAGATCGCCCCAATCGCCGTGATGGAGTGCATGGCCGAAGGGGGATGGCTCGGCAGTTATCGCTACGATCGATTGCAGAGCGTCAGCAAGAAGGATCTGCCACGTCACCGCGTGAAACGGTTGGAGTTCGCCCTGCCCGGCGAACAGGACAAAAACGGACGAAAACGGTTGAGTCGCGTGGAGCAGATCATCACCGGCGTGAATATGGCACGGGATCTGGCCAATACGCCGGGCAATCTGCTGACGCCGGACATCCTGGCCAAAAAGGCCAAAGAGTTGGCGGAACGTCTGCCGATCAAGACCACGGTGCTGTCGAGCGCGGTGCTGGCGCAAAAAGGGATGAACGGCATTCTGGCCGTGGGACAAGGCAGCACCAATCCACCCTGTCTGATTGTCATGGAGTATCGCAAGGGGGGGGATCGGCCCACGCTGGCGGTGGTGGGCAAGGCGGTCACGTTCGATTCCGGGGGGATTTCGCTCAAGCCCGGCGCCAAGATGGAAGAGATGAAGTTCGATATGAGCGGCGGGGCGGCGGTATTCGGATTCATGCACGCCATCGCCGAGATGCAACTGCCGCTGAATGTGGTGGGAATCGTCCCGGCGGCGGAAAACATGCCTTCGGGAACCGCACAGCGTCCGGGGGATGTGATCAAGACCGCCAAGGGGGTTTATGTCGAGGTGATCAACACCGATGCCGAAGGGCGGTTGATTCTGGCCGATGCGTTGCATCACGCCGCCTCCTTCGATCCGGATGTGATCATCGATCTGGCCACATTGACCGGTGCCTGCGTGATCGCTCTGGGCGGACACGCCACCGCGCTGCTGGGCAACAACGAACCGTTGCAGAAACAGTTGAAAAAAGCCGGTGATCGCTGTGGCGAACGGGTCTGGCCGCTGCCGATGTTTCCGGAGTATCAGGAGCAGATCAAATCCGTGGTGGCCGACATCAAGAATGTCGGGGGGCGGGAGGCGGGCACCATCACGGCGGCCTGTTTCCTCTCCCGGTTCGTGGAGGAGAGTCGCGCCTGGGCCCATCTGGATATCGCGGGAACCGCCTACGACATGACCGGAACCCGTCCGCACATGCCCAAGGGTTCGGTGGGAATCGGGGTGCGGTTGTTGTGTCAGTATGCGTTGTCGGAGCGGATGTAACATGGCCAGAGTTCGGGAGGGGAGGCCGGTGGCCCGGTTTTATCAGGTGGCCGCCTCCACTCCGGAGGTCGTGTTGATCGGTTTATTGCTGAAACTGGTCGAGCAGGGGATGCGGGTCTGTTTGTTGGTGGCGGATGCGGCCCAGGTGCGGCATTGGGATGATCTGTTGTGGCGGCATCCGCCGGAGCGGTTTCTGCCGCACGGGGTTTGGGATGGCGCGGATGTGGAACGACAACCGGTTTTGATCGCGTGGCAACCGGATGATCGCAATCGGGCGACCGTGGCGGTGGTGGCCTCGCAACGGGTGATGGAAGAATCGGTGGCGTTCGATGTGGTGGTGGATTTCGTGGACAGTCGCGATCCCGCTCCGGCGCGGGGGCGATATCGGCACTATCAAGCGTTGGGTTATGCGATGGAGTATTGGATTCAATCTCCGGAAGGGCGGTGGAGCAGACACGGAGCCTGACATCACCTCACCTCACCATTGGGGTCCAGGGGCCATTGGCCCCTGGTGGGGTCCAGGGGCGAAGCCCTTGGGACTTTCAAGAAAAATTTATTAAAAAAGAACAACACCCTGGGGGATGAATCCCCCAGACCCCCTCTTTTTTTTCAATGGTTGACGCTCTGTCACGGCGTCCGGGTGGCGAAGGCAATGCGACGAATCCCCTGTCCCTGAATCAAGGCCAACAATCGGGCGATCTGCCGATAAGGGGTCTCTCCATCCCCATCAATGCGCACCTGAAGCTCCGGATTCGCGCCTGCCAACGCCCGCAACTGTCCGGCCAACGCGGTTTCATCCACCCGCTCGGCCCCGAGCCGGGTGGAGCCATCCGCCTCCACGGTGATCACCACCGGAGTGGTCACGGAGAGGGGCTCTCCGGCCACCTTCGGCAGATTGACCCGCAACGAACCGGCCATCGCCGGAGCCAGAATGATGAAGATCACCAAAAGCACCAGCATCACATCCACCAAGGGGGTGACATTGATCTCCGCCAGGGGGCGATCCTCTCCCTCTCCCGGATCAATCATGCCGCCCATGGCGTTCTCTCCCGGCCCGTTCCAGACACCGCCACAGATTGCCTTCAGCCAGCGTCATCACCCGACGCAGACGGCGCACCAACAGATTATATCCCACCGCCGCTGGAATCGCGGCGAACAGTCCGGCGGCGGTAGCCACCAAAGCCTCGGCCACGGGACCGGCGACCAGTTCCATGGAAAGCGCAGCATGCTGTCCCAATCCGGCCAGGGCGTGCATGATGCCCCAGACCGTGCCCAACAGTCCGATGAAGGGGGTCGAAACACCGATCGAGGCCAAAAAGGTCAACCCGCTTTCCAGTTCCACCCGCTGTTCCCGCAGGGCGTGCCCCACCCGCGATTCCCAATGGTTCGTGGTCGCGCCTCCTCCCCAGAGCAGGATGCGGCCCAACAGCAGATCTTGTGCATTCACGGTTTCGCCCCGTTCCAGGGCCTCTTGCAGTTTTCGTTCCCGTCCCAGCAGACGATCGAATCGCCCCCACTTGTGAAAAATGATCGCCCAACCGATCACCGACAATGTGATCAGAATCATGAAAATTCCCTTCACCACGCCATCCGCGTGTACCCACCAGGCAAACCAGGAAACCGAACCGTCCACACGCTTCTCCAGAGGATCGAGGAAACTTCACTCCTGCCGCAATTGAAACCGGATCGGCACCGTCACGGTGGCCGCCACGGGATGACCCTGACGCTGCGCCGGTACGAACCGCCAACCGGATACACTCTCCACGGCGGCCCGATCCAGCAACGCATATCCGGAGCCCTGTTGCACCGTCACCTGCTCCACCGTGCCGGAAGCCGTTACCACGACGCTCAACAGCACCGTGCCCTCTTGGCCGCTCCGTCTGGCGAAGGGGGGATAGCGCGGCGCGGGATTGCTGGCATAGGCGGCCCGCAGGTCCGGCGGCTGATACCGCTCCACCGGCGGCGCGGCCACCGGCGATGGCGCGGCCTCTCCAGGCGATGATGACGGTAAAACGGTCCGCTCCACCCGGTCGGGGCTTACGGGCGCGGCAGGTATCGCCACCGGCGTTGCGGAGCGTGGCTTGAGGGGACGCACCGCAGTCGGGGACTTTGCAGGCTCTTTGACCGCTGGCGGCTTCCGGGGCAGAGGCATGACCGCCTTCGGCTCCGGCGCGGGGGGGTCCGGCTCCGGCGCGGGGGGGTCCGGCTCCGGGGCAGGAGGTTCCGGCTCCGGGGCAGGAGGTTCCGGCTCCGGCGCGGCGGGAGCCGGAAACGCGGCACTCGGTGCGGAAACCGGTTCCACCGGGGCCGGAAGCGCGACCATCTCGAAACGGACCACGGGCTGGGCACCCGGCACCGTCGGCGCGGCGCGCACGATCAGCATCCCGGCCACGACACACAGGTGCAACGCGCACGAATAGCCGATCGCCCGCCCCACACCACCGCTTGCCCACTCCGGTTTCATGCCGTCACGTCACCCTGCCAACCATTCAAACCCGAAACATCCTTTGAACTCAAAAACCACGCCAAACGACAATCGATTGAAATGTCGATTTTTTCCAAGATTCAATTCCGGGCGATCCGACGAAATGATGTGGCAAATCCAACACCATCCGTGTCATATCACACACTTCCCACACACGTCACCGATTAAGCATCTCCGAGTGCAGACCATCGAGAGGCTTCCTCCCGACCTTCGGCAGCAATTTCCATACCGGGCACCTGCCCCCGCGACGAAAGAGCCCGCAAACCGTCCGCGACCGGACGCAATCCATATGGACACGCCACGCGGAACGTGGGAATATGACCGCTCATGCGGCCAGGACTCCCTTTTGTTCGTACCCTCTTCGGAATCCAAAGAGCAGACCTATGAACGATCCAACCGGGGAAATTCCGCTTCTCGACATTCAAGAGTTTCAATTTTTCAAGGAGTTGAAATCATCCGACCGCATAGCGTTGGCGGCGATGTTCGAGGTTGTCGCCATTCCCGCCGATCGGGTGCTGCTTTCACCGGGACAATCCCCGGATCATCTCTATCTGCTGGCGCGTGGCCGGGCCGTGGTCGAGGCGATGGGCAACTCCATCGGCAATCCGGTACTGGCGGAACTGTCGGCGGGCAATCATTTTCCGCTGGAAGCGTTGTTTCAGAGTCGTCCGGTCTTCTCCACCTTCCGGACCATCGAAGAGTCCACCCTGTATCGCCTTCCGGCGGAACGGTTTCAAGATGCATTGAAGGCGTTTCCGGGCTTTCAACGCTATTGTCACGCCCGTTCCAACATTCTGGTGGATCAGACCCGCAAGCTCTACACCAACCAGTTGAGCACCCGTCCCGACTATCAATCCCTGGATACCCCGTTGGCCGCCATCGTGCGGGCCCGACCCGTCACGGCCACGCCGGAAACCCCGGTCCGCACGGTGCTGAGGGAGATGGCCGATCAACATGCCGAAGTGGCGGTGATCGTCGATGATCAGACCCAACCTCTCGGCATTTTCACCCTGACCGATCTGCTGCAACGGGTGGCTCTCGACGGCTATTCCACCGACGCCCCGATCTCGGGCGTGATGACCGGTGAGCTTCATCCGCTCTCCGGCAAACTGCCCGGCTCCCACGCCGCCCTGGAGATGGCGCGTCACGGCTATCGGCATGTGGTGGTGGTCGAAGAGGACAAGGTGATCGGATTGGTGACGGAACGGGATCTGTTCGGATTGCAACGGGTCGGCCTGGCCCAGATTGCGGTCCGCATCCATCAGGCCGACTCGGTGGAGGCTTTGATCCAATGCAGCGAGGAGGTGCGTCGCCTGAGTCACAATCTGCTGGATCAGGGGGTGCGCTCCGAACAGTTGACCCAGATCATCTCCACCCTCAACGACCAGTTGACCGAACAGATTCTGCGCAAGACCGCCCAGCAGGAGTGTCTGGAAAACATCGCGTTCTGCTGGCTGGCCCTGGGGAGCGAAGGGCGTCACGAACAAACCCTGTCGAGCGATCAGGACAATGCCATCATTTTCCGTGCTCCCGCCGGCATGCCGGAAGAGCAGGCGCGTCAACCGCTGCTGCGCTTTGCCCAACAGGCCAATACCCTTCTGGATCAGTGCGGCTTTCCCCTGTGCAAGGGGGGGATCATGGCGGGCAATCCCAAATGGTGCCTGAGCCTGGCCGAGTGGGAACAACGCTTTCTCGACTGGATCGCCTCGCCGTTGCCGGAGGCCCTGCTCAACGCGACCATTTTTTTCGACTTCAGACCGCTCCACGGGGAACACGCCCTGGCGGTGGCGTTGCGCCAAAGGGTGACGCGCACCGCCCGTCTCAATCAACGCTTTTTGCATCTGATGGTGGAAAACGCCTTGGAGCGCGCCCCGCCTCTGGGACTGTTGCGGGATTTCGTCACCGGGGCCGATGGCACCATCGATCTCAAACTGTCGGGGGTCGCGCTGTTCGTGGACGCGGCCCGCATTTTTTCTCTGGCCCATGAACTGATGACCTCCGGCACGCGACCGCGACTGCGACAGGCCTCGCGTCTGAAAAAAATCCCCGCCCGCGAGGTGGAAGCCTGGAACGAAGCCTTCGACTTTCTGCAACATTTGCGCTTGCGCCTGCAGCATGCGCAACATCTTCAGGGGGTGCCCATCACCAACAAGGTGGATCCCGACTCCCTCAACGAACTGGATCGCCGTTTTCTCATCGAATCCCTGCGTCAGGCCGGGCGACTGCAAAAACGTCTCAACCGCTACCGCATCAATCCGTAACACCGCGACGGGATGCGGCATCAATCGACCCGTTCTCCCGCTTCGACCGGCAACGATTGACACCCTCCCCCGTCCCTCCCCTTGACACCCGAATTCAACTGGTTGAAACCGCTCAACAATAATTCTGGCATTGTTATTGCGGCTTTCTGTAATGCGCCATGCGCCGCGTTCGGCCTCTCTCCCCTCGGGCTCCGATCCGTCAGGCACAAACCCATGAAGATGAAGGATGGAAACCTCATGAGCAGAATCATCGGCATCGACCTTGGCACCACCAACTCCTGCGTCGCCGTCGTGGAAAATGGGGATGTGGTGGTTCTGGCGAATCAGGAGGGCGGACGCACCACCCCATCCATGGTGGCCTACACCGCCGAAGGGGAACGACGGGTGGGACAAACGGCCAAACGGCAAATGGTGGTCAATCCGGAAAATACCCTGTTCGCCATCAAGCGTCTCATGGGACGCCGCTTCGCGGATCCGATCATCCGTCGGGAGACCGGTCTGCTGGCCTATCCGGTGGTGGAACTCCCCAGCGGCGATGTGGGCGTGAAGGTGTGGGATGAAATCATGACCCCGGCGGAGGTGTCGGCGATCATTCTGCAAAAGATGAAACGAATCGCCGAAGAGAATCTGGATGAAACGGTCCGCGACGCGGTGATCACGGTTCCCGCCTACTTCACCGAAGCCCAGCGACAGGCCACGCGAGACGCGGGACGCATCGCCGGACTCAACGTGCTGCGGATCATCAACGAACCCACCGCCGCCGCGCTCGCCTACGGACTCCACAAGTCGGAGAACAAAACCATCGCGGTCTTCGATCTGGGCGGGGGCACCTTCGACATCTCGATTCTGGAGATCGGCGACGGGGTGTTTCAAGTCAAGGCCACCAACGGCGACACCTTTCTCGGCGGCGAGGATTTCGACCGGTGCCTGATCCACCATCTGGCCGACACCTTCATGGCCGAACACGGCATCGATCCCCGTCTGGAAAAAGAGTCGCTGCAACGGCTCAAGGAGGCGGCGGAGATCGCCCGCATCGAGCTTTCCAGCAGTCTGCGCACCGAGATTCATCTGCCCTTTTTGTGCTTCGACGAAAAAGGCCCGAAAAATCTTCAGATGACCCTCACCCGCGCCCGCCTGGAAGAACTGGTGGACAGCCTGATTCAGCGCACCATCATTCCCTGCGTCATCGCCCTCAAGGATGCGGGCCTCGGCGTGGAACAGATCGATGAGGTGATCCTGGCCGGAGGCATGACCCGCATGCCCAAAATTCGTCAGACGGTGGCCAAATTCTTCAACCGCGAGCCCCGCGCCGGCGTCAATCCGGACGAGATCGTGGCCATGGGCGCCGCCATCCAGGCTGCGGTGCTCGGCGGAGAGATCCGGAATGTGCTGCTGCTCGACGTCACGCCGCTTTCGCTCGGCATCGAAACCAAAGGGGGCCTTTTCAACGTCCTCATTCCCAAGAATGAACCGATTCCCTGCCGCTTCACCAAAACCTTTTCCACGGTGATGGATCTTCAAAAATTCGCCACCGTGCGGGTGGCCCAGGGCGAACGGGGCATCTTTGCCGCCAACCATTTTCTCGGCGAATTCACCCTCGATGGCCTGCCGCCGGCCCCCCGTGGCGTGCCCCGCATCGAAGTCTCCTTCGTGGTGGACGCGGATGGCATGGTCAAGGCCGCCGCCATCGACAAGAGTACCGGGCAGGAGCAGTCAATCCGGGTTCAGGTCTCCGGAGGCCTGACCGAGGCCGACATCCAGCGCATGATCCGCGAAGCGGAACAGCATGCCGAAGCGGATGCCCGGCAACAACGACTGGTGCAACTGCTCGACCGGGCAGATGGCATCCTGTATCGGGTCAAGCAATTTTTGCTGTTCCACGACAAGGCTCTGGAGACCGATACCCGGGAACGGTTGCAAGATGGCATGCGACAGTTGCGACGGACCATGGAGTCGAACCCGGAGTTCAGCCGCCTCGATCAGGAAACCCGTGCCCTGGCGGAAGCCCTCGCCCAGAGTCCGATTCCGTGCGCCGCGCCGGAACCGGACCCCGCAGAGGCCGGGGATTCCATCGAACGCACAACGCCCGAGCGCAGATCGCCGACGACTCTTTCCGCGTCCGTCCGGGAGTCGGAGACGGAGAACCCGGAGCGGAGCGAGGCCTCCTGGGTGGTTTTCCCCGCCGACGCGGCGCTGGATGCGGAGTTCGAAACCATCTCGGCCCAGGAGGAGGATCCCACGGGAGATGGCGAGGCGGCTCTCGACGCGGCCCGCTTCGCGGTGCCGATGGATCTGGATCTGGAGGCGATGTTTCATCTCGGAGAGCTGGTGGACGACGAACCCGAAACGATGGACAACCACAGCCAGGAGCGTCGCGATGCGCGCTCCCGAAACGAATCGGTCACGCGGGAGCGGTTGAACGGACTCATTCCACCCGGCCACCCCCTGACCGGCGGAACGGCGGGACGGGAACCCTCCGCTCAATCGACCTGGATGGGCCGGGCCGGCGGTTGAAGCCGAACCCGCACGCCTCTGCCCCTCCTCTCTCCCGATGACTCACCCGAACCACCGACGCGCTCAGGAGTTGCCATGAGTTCCACCCTTACCCAAACCACCCCGGCTCCGGACCGGAATCACACCATGGCCCTGATGCATGCCCTGGAGTGGCTCAAATCCCGACAATTCACCCGTGCCGAAGGGGTCGGGCTGCGGGTCGCGGATGCGGATCCGGCCAACGCCGACGCCCATTTCGTCTCCGGGGTGGCCGCCCATGAGCTGGGCAATCACCGCACCGCCCTGGAACGGCTCGACCGGGCCATCGATCTGCGTCCCCGCACCCCGGAGTTTCACGCCCAGCGCGGGGTGGTGCTCAGCGCCCTGGATCAGCCCGAAGCCGCCGCCAACGAATTCTGTCGCTCTCTGGAGCTGGATCCCGCCGATGCGGGCACGCTGGCCAATCTGGCCCGGGTGCTGCTGCGTCTGGGCGATCCCCATCAGGCCTACCGTCCGATGCGGCGGGCCTTGGCCCTCAAGCCCGAGGATCCCACCATGCTCGGCGACATGGCGGTGATTCTGGTGGCCTGTCGTCAGCCCCGGGCGGCTCTGCCCCTCTACGAACAGGCACTCAAACGGACCCCCGACGATCCCGAACTCCATGGCAATTACAGCCGCGCCCTGCTGATGGTGGGACTCTATCCCGAAGGGTGGCAAGAGAGCGAATGGCGGTGGCAGACCCAGCTCTATCGGGGCATCTCCCGCACCCTTCCCGCCCCCCTGTGGCGTGGCGAACCCCTGGCCGGAAAACGCCTCCTGATCGTCGGAGAACAGGGCTTCGGGGATGCGATTCAGTTCATGCGCTACGCGCCGCTGCTCCAGGAGCGAGGCGCCACGGTGATCGTCCAGTGTCGCAAGGAGCTGGTGCGACTGTTCCAGTCGGCGCGCGGCGTGGATCAGGCGCTCCCGATGCAAGGTCCGCTGCCCGAGGTGGATCTGGCGATCCCGATGCTGAGTCTGCCCCGACTCCTGGATACCCGTCTCGATTCGATTCCCCCGGCCCGTACCCTGACCGTCCCGCCGCACCCCCTGCCCCCGCTGCCGCCTCGGGAGCCATCCCAACCGCTGCGTGTGGGCCTGGTGTGGTCCGGAACCAATCAGCGCAACTTCCGCTTCGAGGATCTCGCGCCGCTGCTGGGGAGTCCCGGAGTGGCGTTTCACGCCTTGCAACTCGGTCCCCAGGCGCAACGGGCACGGGAGGCGGGTTTGCGGGATTGGTCCGAATGGATGACCGATTTCGCCGCCACCGCCACCTTGATGAGCCGTCTGGATCTGCTGATCACCATCGATACCGCCGCCGCCCATCTGGCGGGCAGTCTGGGCATTCCGGTCTGGGTGCTGATTCATGCCACCGCCGACTGGCGTTGGGGTGTGGCCGGAGAGTCCACCCCCTGGTATCCCGAGGCCCGTCTGTTCCGTCAGGAGCGATCTGGAGAGTGGCGATCGGTGATCGAGCGCGTGGGCGCCGCGCTGATGCAAGCGGTCCAGGCAAACGGAGGAGCCGGATAATCCGTGCCGGATGAGGAGAGCGTTCTGCCCCCCGGACCCATGAGCGATCTGATCCGGTCCGTGGCCGGACGGTTGTTGGATCATCCATCGGGCAAGGGGTCGCGCTTGACCCGTGAGTGGCGTCTGGTGGTGGGCGGCGTGTTGGCGGCCCACAGCGAACCGGTACGCCTGCAAAACGGCGTGCTCACGGTTCGGGTGGACTCTCCGGTCTGGATGAGCGAGCTGAGTTTTCTGACTCCGGAACTTTTGAAGAAACTTCAGGAGAAGTTGCCGTCCGGGGGTGTGACCGGATTGCGTTTTCGGCAAGAGTCGTTGCGACAGGTGCCGGTCGCGGTCCAGAAGAAGAGTCCGCCGCGCCATCCGCCTCTGCCCGAGGAGGAGTCCCGGGCCGATCTTTTGACCGCCGCCATCACCGATCCGCCACTGAAACGGGCCGTGATGCGTTTTCTTCTGGCCGACATGATCTGCAAACGTTTGAAATCCGCCCGGTAGCCATCCAATCGGGCCTGTTCCAGAGCGTGCAGGGGTCCGGAGAGCGGCACGCTCTTCCGGCAGAGCAGACCGCCAGGATCACCCGTCGAGTTTGCTTTTCAGCAACCCGTTGACCACGCCCGGATTGGCCTTGCCACGCATGGCCTTCATGATCTCTCCCACGAAGAAGCCCAACAACTGCACCTTGCCACTCCGATATTGAGCGATCTTGTCCGGATGCGCGGCCAGTATGCGATCCACTTCGGCCTCGATCGCCCCCTGATCCGAAACCTGCACCAATCCCTTCTCTTCGACAATCCGCGCCGGATCCCCGGCCCCATCCCACATATGCCCGAAAACCGTCTTGGCGATCTTGCCAGAGATGATCCCTTCATGGATCATGCGGGTCAGTTTCCCCAACGCCTCCGCCACCACCGGGGATTGACCAAGCTCCATTCCTTCCCGATTCAGGCGACCCAGCAACTCCACCGTCACCCAGTTGGCCACGGATTTGGCCTCCGCCGGACGCGCCGCCATCACCGCCGCCTCAAAATAGTCGGCCATTTCCCGATCGGCGGTCAAGACTCCGGCATCATACTCCCCCAGCCCGTAATCCTTCTGAAAACGGATCAACTTTTCATCCGGCAACTCCGGCATGCGCTTCCGGATCGCCTCGATGCGCTCGACCGTCAACACCACCGGCGGCAGATCCGGCTCCGGAAAATAGCGATAGTCGTGGGCTTCTTCCTTGCCGCGCATGGTCCGGGTGTGATTCTGATTGGCATCCCACAATCGGGTTTCCTGGATCACCTTCTCACCGGCTTCGATCAGATCGATCTGCCGTTCCACCTCATAATCGATGGCGCGCATCACATTGCGGATCGAGTTGAGATTCTTGATCTCGGCCCGCGTGCCCAAACGGGTTTCGCCCCGGCGACGCACCGATACATTGGCGTCACAGCGGAAAGATCCCTCTTCCATGTTGCCGTCACACACCCCCAGATGACGCACCAGACCACGCAATTTTTTCAGGAACGCACCGGTTTCCGCCGCCGAACGCAAATCCGGTTCGGTCACGATCTCCAGCAACGGGGTTCCGGTCCGGTTGAGATCCACCCACGAGGCGCCGACGATGCCTTCGTGGAGATTCTTGCCCGCATCGACCTCCATATGGGCGCGGGTGATCCCGATTCGCTTGCGCGCGCCGCCTTCGGGCTCGATCATCAAAAAGCCATGCTCGACGATCGGCAGCTCGAACTGGGAAATCTGATACCCTGCCGGAAGATCCGGATAAAAATAGTTCTTGCGGGAAAACTCATTGAGCGTGCGGATCTCCCCCTGAAGGGCCAGACCGGTCATGATGGCCATATCCAGGACCGCCTTGTTGATCACCGGCAACACGCCGGGAAAGGCCGCGCACACCGGACAGATCTGGGTATTCGGCGGCGAGCCGAAACGGTTGGGACAGCCGCAGAAAATTTTCGAGCGGGTGGCGAGCTGGGTATGAATCTCCAGCCCGATGACGGTTTCGTAGCGGGATTCCGTACTCATGGCAGATTTCCGGGTCTGGCGTTGTGCCAGTCGCTGGCCTGTTGATAGGCATGACCTGCGGTCAGAATGGCGGCCTCGTCGAGAGGACGACCGATGAGCTGAAAACCGATCGGCATCCCATGGAAATCGAAACCACAGGGCAGCGAGACGGCGGGCAGCCCGGCCAGATTGACGTTGATGGTGAAAATGTCCGACAGATACATGCTGACCGGATCCTCTTTCTTTTCGTCCAGGGGGAATGCGCTTTCGGGGGCGGTCGGGGTGAGGATGACCGACAGATCGTGATCCCGGAAGGCGCGGGCGAAATCTTCGGCGATGAGGCGTCGCACCCGCTGGGCCTTGCGATAGTAGGCGTCGTAGTAGCCGGAGGAGAGTACATAGGTTCCGAGCATGATCCGCCGCTTGACCTCGGCTCCGAAGCCTTCGGCCCGGGTTCTGGCGTAGAGATCCTTGAGATCCTTCGGTTGATCGCAGCGATGCCCGAAACGGATGCCGTCGTAACGGGCCAGATTGGAAGAGGCCTCGGCGGGCGCGATGATGTAATAGGTGGGAATGGCGTGTTGGGTATAGGGCAACGAGATGGGCACGATGGTCGCGCCCAACTCCCGGTAGAGCGCGATCGCCCCGTCGATGGCCGCGCGCACTTCGGGATGGAGCCCCGCGCCGAAATACTCCTCGGGCAGACCGATGCGCCAGTCACGCACCGGACGCTCCAGGGCGGCGAGATAGTCCGGAGGCGGCGTGGTGATCGAGGTGGAATCCAACGGATCGTGCCCGGCCATCACCTGCAACAGCATGGCGGCATCCCGGAGATCCCGCGTCATCGGTCCGGCCTGATCCAGCGAGGAGGCGAAAGCGATCATGCCGAAACGGGACACCCGGCCATAGGTCGGCTTGAGCCCGGTGATGCCGGTCATGGCCGCCGGTTGACGGATCGAGCCTCCGGTATCGGTGCCGATGGCGGCCACGCAGAGTCCCGCCGCAACCGCCGCCGCCGACCCTCCGGAGGAGCCTCCCGGCGTGCGTGCCGGATCCCATGGATTGCGTACCGGACCAAAATAAGAGGTCTCGTTGGACGACCCCATGGCGAACTCATCCATATTGGTCTTGCCGAGAATCACGGCACCGGCGGCCCGCAAACGGGCGGTGACGGTCGATTCGTAAGGCGGCACAAACCGTTCGAGCATGCGCGAGGCACAGGTGGTCCGCAACCCTTCGGTGCAGAACAGATCCTTGATCGCCAACGGAATCCCGGTCAGCGCTCCGCCTTCTCCCCGGCTGCGGGCCTGATCCGCCTGTTCGGCGGAGCGGAGCGCCCCTTCGGCATCCACGGTGATGAAGGCGTTGAGCGTGGGATCGAGGCGTTCGATGCGGGACAGACAGGCGCGGGTCAACTCCACGCTGGAGGTCTCCCGTGCGGCCAGGGCTTGGGCGGCTTGGGCCAGGGTCGGGATGGGGGCGTCCACGTTCGGGGGTATCCTTGGTGTTGGATGAAACCAAACCGCATCTTCGCAGATGCGTGACACGGGGTTCATTCGATAATTTTGGGTACTCGAAAACAGCCTTCCTCGGAATCCGGGGCATTGGCCAGCAGGGCCTCGCGTCGATCCGGATTGACGGCCACATCCTCCCGTTCCGGGAGGGTCAACGCCACGGCGTGGGACATGGGCGCGATGCCCTCGGTCGGGATGGCGCGCAACTGCTCCATCAATCCCAGAATGCGGGAGAGTTGCCCGGTATAGGTCTGAATCTCCCCGGGGGAGATATCCAGGCGGGCCAGGGTGGCCACGTGACGAATGGTTTCTTCAGTGATGGACATGTGATTCTTGGACTGGATCAGCGATTTCGACATCAGGCCTCGAAAGCGCGGGATAGTTGAAAATTGTCACCTTAACACGCCATGCGCCGATCTGGCAAGGATGCACCGAGATTGAAAATAAAAATCATCACGCACGTCTAAAATCCGTCACACAAAACAATCAAAAATGCCAAACCCGATCAAACGCCGGAGCCCCTGAACGCGAACCCAATCATCCCAATCAATGGCAAATGAATCAATGCTGGTATCCGGCATGAAATTCCTGTATGCTGCAGTCGAATCAAATCGCATCCTGGACGATTCCGCCGCATCCAACGGACCCGCTGTCACACGATTCAACCTTCGCCAGTCCATGACAAACCATTCCGCCGGATTCAGGCGCATGGCGACAGGTTGCAATCTGGAGCTGATATTTTGGAAATCATTATTATTTCTCTTTTCGCATCGTGGCTGGTCTCGACGGGCTTGATCCGTTACGCGCGGCTGCATGTACACATCTCCTCGGATCGGGTGGATTCCGGACCGCAGAAATTTCACGCGAGTTCCGAAACGCCGCGCATCGGTGGCGTGCCGTTGCTGGCTGGTCTGCTGGCCGGATATCTGCTCATCTCCTTGCAAAATCGCATCGCCGACAGTTGGCTGCTGTTTCTGGTGATGCTGCCGGCCTGGGGACTGGGAATCGCGGAAGATCTCTTCAAGCGGGTCGGTCCCCTGCCCCGCCTGATCGGCAGCTTCATCGCCGCCCTGCTGGGCGCGTGGCTCCTTGATGCCCGATTGCTCCATCTGGGCATCCCCCTGCTCGATGACTGGTTGTCCAGTTCCGTGCTGTTCAGCACGCTCTTCACCATGCTGGCGGTCGGCGGCCTGACCCATTCCATCAACATCATCGACGGCTTCAACGGATTGGCGGGCATGGTGGTGGTCATGATCGTCAGCGCGCTGGCCTTCGTGAGCTATGAGGTGGGGGATCTCTTTCTGCTGGCCCATTGCCTGGTGCTGATCGGGGCCACACTGGGCTTCCTGATCTGGAACTATCCCATGGGCCTGATCTTCGCCGGCGATGGCGGTGCCTATCTGTGGGGCTTCATGATCGCGGAAATCTCGGTGCTGCTGGTGACACGCAATGCCGAAGTGTCGCCCTGGTTTCCCCTGCTGGCGGTCATCTATCCGGTGTGGGAAACGCTCTTCACCATGTACCGTCGCAAATTTCTGCGCGGCACCAGCACCGGCATCGCCGATGCCATCCATCTCCATTCGCTGGTCTACCGGCGGCTGGTGCGCTGGATGGTGGGCTCGAAAGAGGCCGATCACATCACCTTCCGCAACTCCATGACCTCCCCCTATCTCTGGGTGCTGGCGGCCCTGTCCATCGTGCCGGCCATGCTGCTCTGGAACAACACCCCGATGCTGATTCTCTGCGTGGGCATCTTCGTGATGGCCTACATCGCGCTGTATGCGATGATCGTCCGCTTTCGTTCTCCCTCCTGGATGATCATCCGCAAAAAGGATCGCACGTAATCTTCCGGACCTCCGCCCGGGGGAAACCTTCTCCGAACCTCCGGATGGGTCACTCTCCCCGCTGATAACGCCCCACGATGGGATTGGAAACGCCCGCTTCGGTGCGAATCCGTCCGGCCACCGCCTCGGCCTCGGGCCGGGTGGCGTAGGGACCGACGAACACACAAGAAAAAATGGTCGCGCCATTCTTGATCGGCTTGTGATAGACCGGTAACGACAACGCATGCATCTTCTCCTCCAGCAGAGCCACATGCGGACTCTCCGGCGCGTAACAGGACAGATGCACCACCGATCCCTGACGAATTCCCCCGCCCCCTTCCGGCGCGACCTCCTTGTGCACCACCGGAAGCGGCGCACGCCCCGCGCCGACCGTCACCACCGGAACCGTATCCGGCACCACCGCAGACACCCCGCCTCCCGCCGACTCCAAAGGCACGATGGTCGCCGGCGTGATCACATAGGTCTGACGAAAGGTCTCCAGGGGAATGGTGGCGTTCCCCGCTGCCACCGCGACCGGCCTGGTCGGCGCGTCCGGACGGATCGGTTCACCTCCGGCAGGGCTCTCCGTCGTTTCGGTTTCGATACGTTTCGCGCCCGACTGCCCCAGCTCCCGAATCGCCCGACTCACGCGCGCCACCTGGGGATGATCCGCGCCATGCGCCGCGATCAACAACCCTTCGGCCTTCCGCAATAAAAGAATGGCCCGCTCTCCGGCCCCCTCCTGGTGCAGAATCACCCCCAGATTGGCCAACCAGTCCGACAATCCCAGCGGATTGCCCTGAAAATAACGTTCCGCCGTGGCGATGGAGTGGGTAAACAGACGCTCCGATTCCGCCACACGTCCCTGACGCGCCGCAATCTGAGACAAATTGCCCTCGATGAACGCCCCTTGCAGATGATCCTTCCCCATGCGCTTTTCGCTCACCGCCAGAGAACGCCGGAAGAGGGTTTCCGCTCCGGTCGGATCCTGGGCCGCCAGGCGCAACAGGGCCAGATCGTTCAACACCTTCACCAACGATGGATGCTCCCGATCCAGGGCCCGTTCCCGCCACTGCAACGCCCGTTGCAAGATGGGTTCGGCCTCGGTGCGCCGCTCCGCGCCGATCAACCCCTCCGCCAGACTTTCCAGGCTCTCCGCCAACTCCAGGGGCGCGCTCTCTCCGGTTTTTTCCAGAATCGCCACGGCACGACGCAACAACGGCTCACCGAGACTCATCCGGCCCCGCGCCGCCCATTGATGACCCTGCTCGCGCAACGATTCGGCCACCAGGGGATGCTCGCCGCCCAAGGTCTCTTCCCGGATCCGCAACGCCTTGCCCACCGCCTCCTGGGCCTCGTCGGCCCGACCCAAGGCAAACCGGATGCGCGACAAGACCATCCACGCCTCCGCCACCCGGGGATGATCCGGCCACAACCCTTTGGCCAACACCGGCAAGGCACTTTCCAGCAGACGGGCCGCCTTTTCCCGCTGTTCCGGTTCGGCCATGAGCAGACGGGCCAGATTGACACGCGCACTGGCACTGTTCAGATGATCGGCTCCCAGCGATCGTTCCAGCGCGGCGACCACCCCTTCGAGCAGGCGTCGCGCCTCCTGAAACCGTCCCAGTCGCAGCCGGGCGCGGGCCAGACGGGTCTGGGCCTCCGCCACCTCGGGATGATGGGCACCCAGACGTTTTTCCAGAATCGCCGCCGCCTTGGACAAGGCCGCTTCCGCTTCCCGATCCCGTCCGGTGGCCTGTTCGAGTTCGCCGAGTTGGGTCAAGGCTGCCGCCGTCACGCGGCTCTCCGCGCCGAATTGACGCTCCGCCTCTTCGACGCCGCGTCGCAGCCGGGTTTGTTCCGGAGCGCGATCTCCGGAGGCGGTCAGGGCGGCACCCGGCCAGAGCGTCACCATCACGCCTGCCAGCATCACCCGCGACAGGCGACTCCACGGAAACACGATATTCACCTTTTCCTCATCCTTCGGACAGATCGTCACCCCAACACGGCCACAGTATCGATCAATCGCTTCGGCCATGCAACGCATACAAACAAACGGGGTCCAGGGGCGGAGTTCCCTTTCTCCGCTCAAAATCCCTCCCAAACCACCCCACCCCCCACACTGCCGAACCCCT
>JADGBU010000298.1 GCA_015231295.1 Magnetococcales bacterium
CGGGGGAGCGCATCGAGCTGTTTGCGGATGTTCCGGCACGCGACAGCCAGGGTTTGCCCTGGCGGCGCGGCGAGCACGAACGGAAAGACCGTGGTGAGCCAACCCACGGTGCGATGCACCTCCACACCAGGGAGCACCGGTTCCCGGCCATGCCCTTCGAGCAGGATGGGAATCCGATCGATACCACTCCATGCTTGCAATGATTGTGCCAAAGCAGCCAGCAGGAGTTCGCCGAGGGCGCAGGGGGCAGCCTGGAGTTGGGTGGTGGCCCGCAGCGCGCGGGTCTCTTCCGGGGTGAGGGCGAGTTGCTGATCTTGAAGATCGAAGTCGGCTCCGGGGGGGCGTGCGCCGCTGGAGGGCAGGGGCGGGACCGGGATGGCTTCGATTTTTTGCCAATAATCGAGCTCCTGCAACAGTTGCGGCGAGCGGCTGTACGCCCGGATGCCCTCCGCCCAACGCTGGAACGAGTCGCTTTTCGGCGGCAGGGTGATGGGTCGGCCTTCCCGCCGCTGTTCGTAGCCCTGGAGGATGTCTTCGAGCAGAAACCGCCACGACACCGCGTCGATGATCAGATGATGAATCACGAACAGCAGGCGGTCTTCTTGTTCCAGGCGGAACAGACGGGTTTTGAACAGGGGCCCTTGCGTCAAATCCATGCCGCTTTGCAGCGTCAAGGTTTGGTGATCCACCTGGGCTTCCGGATCCTCGGCGTCTCTCAGATCGACGAGGCGGAAATCCACTTCCAGTTCCACTCCGGCGATCTCCTGGAGCATGGCTCCGGTGTCGTCGGGCCGGAAGCGGGCCCGCAGCAGATCGTGATGCCGCTGCACCGCCTGGAGGGCCTCCTTTAGCGCGCTTTCGTCGAGCCGTTGCGGAAAGAACAGATACTCCCCGTGATTGAAATGGTGGTGATCGTTGGGATAATCCCGGAAAAACCAGGCCTGGATGGCGGTCAGCGGCACCGTTCCGGTGACGGGGCCCTGTTCGGCCAGCGGGCGCGGAGTCCGGGGTTGTCGTTCCAGGCTCTGGGCCAGGGCGGCGATGGTGGGATGGAGAAACAACGCCTTGGTTTCCAGTCCCGGCTCGCCCAGGGCCGCCACCACCTGAATCGCCTTGATGGAGTCTCCGCCGAGCACGAAAAAATCATCCTCGATGCCGATTTCGCTTTGGTCGAGCACCTTTTTCCACACCTGGAGCAGACGGGTTTCCAGGGGGGTGCGGGGCGGGGTCGGGAGTCGGGTGGCGTGGCGGGCGTCGGCGGCCTGGGTCAGGAGAGCCTTGCGGTCGATCTTGCCGTTGAGGGTGAGCGGCAGCCGATCGGTCACGACCCAGCGGCCCGGAATCATGTAGCCGGGCAGGATCGGTTCCAGCCAGGCCCGCAACCGCTCCGGCGCGAGCCCCTCCGGGGTGACGCAGCCGATCAGTTCCGGCGGGCGGCCCGGCGCGTTTTCCACCAGCACCGTGGCCTCGCGCACCTCGGGATGCTGCAACAGATGATGGATCACCTCGCCCGGCTCCACCCGGTTGCCGCGAATTTTGATCTGTTCGTCGAGGCGTCCGAGCAGCTCCAGGGTGTGATCGCTGCGCCAGCGGCCCAGATCTCCGGTCCGGTAGAGCCGGGTGCCGGGCTGCCAGGGATTGGGCACGAACCGTTCGGCGGTCAGTTCGGGACGGTTGAGATAGCCCCGCGCCACGCCGGGACCGGCCACGGCGATCTCTCCGGGGGTGCCCAGAGGAGCCAGCTCGAAGGCGCCGTCGAGCAGGAACACCGACAGATTGTCCAACGGCGGCCCGATGGGAATGATCCCCCCCGGATAGCGTCCGGGATCGGGTTCCACCCGGTGGAGGCTGGTGCAGACCGAGGTTTCCGTGGGACCGTAGGCGTTGAAGTAGCCTACCTGCGCGGCATAATGGAGCGCGTCTTCGAACACCGGCGGCTCTCCGGCGGTGATCAGCGTTTTGAGCCGGAACAGCTCCTGGCGGTTTCGTTCCCGGGCCAGGGTGGTCAGGGTGTGGAGATAGACCGGAGGCAGCGTCGCCACCGTGACCCCGGTGGCTCCCAGATGATCGAGCAGACGCTCCGGGTTCTGAATCAGACGCTGACCCGTCGGCACCAGGGCCGCCCCGCACAGCAGAGCCATGAAAATCTCCGACATGCATGCGTCGAAGGAGGGAGAGGCGAACTGCAAGACCCGATCTTCCGCCGTCACCGAGAAGGCGTCGATCTGGGCCAGGGCCATGTTGACGAAACCGCCGTGTTCCACCAGCACCCCCTTGGGCTGTCCGGTGGAGCCGGAGGTGTAGATCACATAGGCCAGCCGCTCGGCGGTGACGGGTGGGGTCGGCTCCGGGGAGGCGTCGGAATCGGCTCCGGTGCGCCAGCGATCCACCGGAAGCCATGCGAACGGGCTCTCCCGATCGGAGGCGGGAGGCGGGATGTCGCCTCCGATCAGTCCGAAGCGCGCGCCGCTGTCTTGCAGCATGAAGGCGATGCGCGGCGCGGGCGTGGCCGCGTCGATGGGCAGACAGGCCCCTCCGGCTTTCAGGATCGCCAGCAGACCGGCGTAAAATCCCGCCGAACGGTCCGCCACCAGCGGGACGATCTCCTCGGGACGCAAGCGGTGATCGGTCCGCAGATGATGGGCGAGACGATCGCTCCAGGCCGCCAGTTGTCGATAGTCGCAGCTCTCCCCGGCCTCGATGATCGCGATCGCCTGCGGGGTGGCGCGCACCTGGGCCGCGAACCGTTCCACCAGCGTGGTGCGGGGGTGGTCCACCTGCCGCCTCTGTCCGCTCCAAAGCAGGATGCGCTCGGCTTCGGGCAGAATCTCCAGCCGTTCGAGGGCGGTTTCGGGCGTCTTTCCCAAGGCGATCAGCAGTTGTTCCAACTGGGCGATGAGACGGGTGATGCGTCCCGCCTCGAACAGGTTGGTGTTGTAGGTGAGCGACAGTTGCAGCCCCCCCTCGCGTTCGAAAAATTCAAACACCAGATCGAAGCGGCTAATCCGGGCATCCACCTCCTCGTGGGTGATGGTCAGACCCGCCGG
>JADGBU010000024.1:0-19989 GCA_015231295.1 Magnetococcales bacterium
CTGGTGGGATAGGGAGCAGACGAAAATCATGGGTGGATTGCGCGGCGTCAGACGCATTTATGCGATCTTCTTTCTCGTGCTGTTCGGATTTCTGCTGTGGAGTGCCGAATTCGAACGGCTGAAAGGGTATGATGTCGAGTTGTTTCTGCAACTCGATCCCCTGACCGCCCTGGCGGCTCTGCTGACCAGTCAGACTCTCTATCAGGGATTGGCCCTGGCCCTGGTGATCCTGATTCCGACCCTGTTTCTGGGACGTTTCTTCTGCTCCTGGATCTGTCCTTTGGGGATTCTCAATCAGGGGTTGAGCCATCTGTTTCATCGTCGTCGGGCGGTGGAGGCGTGGGAGGAGAACCGCTATCGTCCCCTCTATCGTCTCAAATACTATCTGTTGGCCGCGCTGCTGATTTTCGCGCTCTTCGGTTCGTTGCAGATCGGACTGCTCGATCCCATCGCCTTGATCTATCGTTCGTTCAGCCTCTCGCTGCTGCCGGCGGTCGATCGGGTCTCCGGCGGGGGGTGGTATGCCCTGCCGGTGGTGTTCCACGGCGGCATCGCGATCGGTGCCGTGCTGCTGGCGATTCTGCTGGCCAATCGCTTCATCACCCGTTTCTGGTGTCGCGCGCTCTGTCCCCTGGGCGCGCTGCTGGGCTGGTGTTCCCAATGGTCGCTTACGCGCATCCGTCGGGATGTGGATCGCTGCAATCAATGCAAACAGTGTCTGAAAGCCTGTCAGGGTGCCGCCGATCCGGATGGCGCGTTGCGTCATACCGAATGTCACCTCTGCATGAACTGCATCGAGTCCTGCGGCACCCAGGCGTTGCATTACGGATTGGCTAAGGAGCGCAGTTCGGTGGGACGGCCTCTGGACATCAACCGGCGGCGTCTGGTGGAAGGCACCCTCGCCGCCGTGGTGGCGGTTCCCATGACCCGAGGTTCCCTCTCGTCCCGTTCCACCCCGACCCCGGAGGTGATCCGTCCCCCCGGTTCCCTGCCGGAGGCGCAATTTCTGGCCCGATGCATCAAATGCGGTCTGTGCATGCGGGTCTGTCCCACCAATGTGTTGCAACCCGCTCTGTTCGAGGCCGGTTTCGAGGGGTTGTGGACGCCGGTGTTGATGAATGCCATCGGCTATTGCGAGCATCATTGCGTTTTGTGCGGTCAGGTTTGTCCGACGGCGGCGATCCGTCCGCTGTCGGTGGCCGAAAAGGTGGGAGTCGCGCCTTTCACGCAACCGGTACGACTGGGCACCGCCTTTTTCGATCGGGGGCGATGTCTGCCGTGGGCCATGGATGTCCCGTGCATCGTCTGCGAGGAGACCTGTCCCACCTCACCCAAGGCGATCTGGTATGAAACCGTTCCCGTCACCCGTCGGGATGGTCGCCAGGTGACGCTCAAGCGTCCCTTCGTGCAGCCTGAATTGTGTATCGGATGCGGCATTTGCGAAAATAAATGTCCGGTGGCCGATTTGGCGGCGATTCGGGTTTCGTCGGTCGGGGAGAGTCGTTCCCGTGACAATCGCATGTTGCTGAATCAGCAATCCTGAAAATCATCACGGGGGTCCGGGGGCGATAATCGCCCCTGGACCCCGATACTCAGGAGCGTCCGATATCCCGACGCGAAGTCGAGATGGTGACGGTAAATCCCGCCACCACATCCAGCAGAGACATGATCGTCATGGTCAAGAACAGCGTGGTTCCCGCCGGCTTGAAAATCAGGAACTCCACCAAAAAGACCACAAACACCACCATCGAGAAAAGGTGATCGACGATCGATTCGGTGCCGGAGCGGGTTGCCTTGAAGATTTCGATATAGAGGGCGGCCACCCCGATCAGAATCAGGACATCGCCGATGCTGAAGATCAACTGCGCGCCGGAGGCCAGCGTGAGGGTCAGCAATTTGGTCTGGACGGTGATTTCCGGGTGGGTCGGTTGCACGAAGATCATGCCGTTGAGGATGGCCAGCATGAAGGCGAACAGAGGGATCGATTTGACGAGTGGCATGGCCTGACCGCTTTCGCACCGTGCGGGATTGGGGTTGGTCCAGGTTGAAATCTGTGTGACGTATTGATAAGCCATTTCGGGCCAAAACAAAACCGTTTCCGTGGATCCCGGAGAAAAAATCGCCCTGCCCCTTGCGCGGGATGGGAATCAATCCCATATCAAAGCGAAATTTCCCACGGCAATGGCCCGTGCCAGCCCGATCGGGTGGACACTTAAAGTTCAAAAACCAAAAGAGCAAGAGGAGTTGGGCATTATGAGCACGTCGGAAGGCAAACAGACCCGTGCGTTTCGGCAGTTGTTGGATCTGATGATCCACTCCTTGTACAGCAACAAGGAGATTTTTTTGCGGGAACTCATCTCCAACGCCTCGGATGCGGCGGACAAGCTCCGCTTTGAGGCCATCGCCAATGAATCGCTGTATGAGGGGGATTCCCAGATTGGCATCCGCATCACCTTCGACAAGGAAGCCAACACGCTCACCATTTCCGACAACGGCATCGGCATGACCCTCGACGAGGTGACGACCAACATCGGCACCATCGCCAAATCGGGCACCAAGGAGTTTCTCCAGTCCCTGAAAGCCGATCAGGCCAAGGATGCCAATCTGATCGGACAGTTCGGGGTCGGGTTTTATTCGGCGTTCATCGTGGCCGATCGGGTCACGCTGCTCACCCGCAAGGCGGGCGTATCGAGTGCGGAGGGGGTGCGTTGGGAGTCGGCGGGCGATGGCGAATATACGCTGGAGAGCATCACCAAAGAGAACCATGGCACCGATGTGATTTTGCATCTCAAGGCCGAGGAGAAGGATTTTCTCGACGATTGGCGTTTGCGTTCGACGATCCGCAAATTTTCCGATCACGTCTCCTGGCCGATTCTGATGCTCCAGTCCGCCGGATACACGCCGGAGGAGGACGAGGAGGAAGCCGCCGCCGACTCCGAGGAAAAAGCCCAGGAAAAAACGGAAAAACAGCCCGAATGGGAGACTGTCAACAAGGCTTCGGCCCTGTGGACCCGTTCCAAATCGGAGATTTCCGAGGAGGAATACACCGAATTCTACAAACATGTGGGGCATGACTTCGAAGATCCGCTGGCACACATTCACGCCCGTCTGGAAGGCAAATACGAGTATACCGTGCTGCTGTATGTGCCCAAGCGCGCGCCGTTCGATCTGTGGGACCGGGATCGCAAACACGGCGTGAAACTCTACGTGCGCCGGGTCTTCATCATGGAAGGGGCCGAGGATCTCATGCCCCGTTATTTACGTTTCATTCGCGGTGTAGTGGACTCCACCGATCTGCCGCTCAACGTCTCGCGGGAGATTCTACAGAAGAATCCCGCCGTCGATGCCATCAAAAAGGGCATGGTGGGCAAGGTCTTTTCGCTGCTGGAGGATCTGGCCAAAAACGATGCCGAAAAATATCAGCAGTTCTGGGATACCTTCGGCGTGGTGATGAAAGAAGGGGTAATCGAGGATTTCGCCCACAAGGATCGACTCGCCAAATTGTTGCGCTTCTCCAGCACCCATGCCGACTCCAAGGTTCAGGACGTGTCGCTGGAAGCCTATGTCTCCCGCATGAAGGAGAAACAAAAGGCGATCTACTACGTCAACGGCGAATCCCTCGAAGCGGCGCGGCATCATCCGCATCTGGAGATTTTCCGCAAGAAGGGCATCGAAGTGCTGTTGCTGACCGATCGGGTCGATGAGTGGCTGGTGAATCATCTGCACGAATTCGACGGCAAACCGATGCACTCGGTGGCCAAGGGCGGTCTGGACCTCGGAGAACTGGAAGACGAGGCGGATAAAAAAGAGCTGGAAAAATATCAAGGGGAGTTCAAGGAGCTGACCGAGCGGGTCCAGAAAGGGTTGGGCGAACTGGTGAAGGAGGTGCGCGTCACCAATCGTTTGACCGACTCCCCCTCCTGCCTGGTGAGCGGCGAGCATGAGTTGAGCGCGTCCATGGAACGCATTCTGCGCGAGGCGGGTCAGCAGACCCCCAACACCAAGCGTACCCTGGAGATCAATCCGGCGCATCCGCTGGTGGCGCGACTCAAGGCGGAGTCGAACGAACAGCGGTTCGACGATCTGTCGCACATTCTGTTTTCCCAGGCTCTGTTGAGCGAGGGCGGACAGTTGGAGGATCCGGCGGATTTCGTCCGACGTTTGAATGGATTGCTGCTGGCCGGTTAAACAAATGGAACGACTCCGCGCGGCCTCGGCGCGGAGTCGTTTTTTTTCCGGGGCGTGCCTCTGCCCCCCCTCGATTTTTTTCAGCGCGCTGGCAAATCTTTGAAAAAACTAGCGAAATCAGGCATCTCCGGGGCTTTCGGTGGCGTGATCCGCAAAGAGAACCACAAGGCGTAAAGCACAATCCCCCCCACGGCGATCAAACCGACCCCGCCCAACCGAATCAGAAAATCCCATCCGGTCAGCACCGCCAATACCAGTGTCACCACACTTCCGACCATCAGCCACACCTGGGCGTTGACCACCCGCAACGGGGAGAGATCATCCATCATCGGAATTTCCACCAGACCGGCCAACGTGCTGAACCGATGGAACCAAACCAGAAAGGGAATGATCTTGTGCAACATGCCGATCATGACCGGAGTGACCCAACCGACGGGATACAGAATACCCACCACCCATCGCCAGCGGTCATCCTCGGTGACAGGCCAACAGGCCAGCGCGATCAACGACAGAACGGCGCAAAGGAAACCAATCTGCCAGAAACGCAACGTGGCATCGACCAATTTACGTTTTCTCTGTTGCAGCATGCGTTTGATTTCGATCCCATAGCGGATCAGGGCCGCAAGCCCCGGCAATGCGGCGGCCAGCGGGATCCAGGGGTGATCCACCCCGACCAGCAACAAGGCCACAGGCACGAGCAGCAATGACACGGCCAACCCGAGCAATACCCGAATGGCGACCCGTTCGGGAAAGGCCGGCGTCATGTAGAACATCGGCAGCACCTGAAACGAAACGCCGACGATCAAGACGCCCATGGTGCCGATCAGCCCCCAAAGCAGATGGATCGCCACCAGAATACGCCGGTCCAGATCGATGAAACCATGGAGATGTTCACCCACGAACAGCACCCCGAGCGACAAGGTTCCGGCCAGACAGAGCATGGCCAACCGCATGCCGTTGACCGTCGGATGTTTGGCCGGAGCCTTGACCAAAGCCACGGCAATGGGTACAAGAAACCCGCCCACCGCCAGGATCAGAGCCGCCACGGCGACCAGCAGGGCGGCAGGCCAGACCGGTTCGCGGCTCAACCCCGCGAACAGAGCCAAAGTGCCCACGGTCAGCAGAGCGTGAACCCAGGGAACCAGACGCGGCCAGGGAACCGGAATCCCGGCCAATACCGGAATCATCTGGATCATCGCCCCGCAGACCACCATCAGCAGCCATCCGAGCAGCAGCAGATGGAGGGTGGCCACCGTCGCCGGAGCCAGAGGAGTCAGGAGCAGATCGCTTCCCCAGCAGCTCAGGGCAGCTCCGGTCAGCATGACGAAAAGAGGTGCGGTTCCAAAAAAACGAAACGGCAGATGCAACGGGGGAGCCTGATCGATACGCAGTCCGGCGGTGGCAAGCATGGCAAGAGGTCTTCCGGTTGAGGGCGGATGCGGAGAGCAACGTTTTTTTTTATATCCTGAAATCCAGATTGATGGATGTCAAGGAAGCGGACCGTCAAAAGGATTATCTTCAGGACGACTCGGGGCGCAACGGTCATCGTGACCGTCACCGACACTTTTCACAAGGATGAAACATGAATACGACTCGATTGGATCTCACTGGCTTGACCCCTGACGCGCAACAGGAACGGTTGATTGGCGCGTTTCAGGAACTCGCTGACGGAACCACTTTGGAAGTGATGGGTGACGCGCCCCTTTCCCAAGGATTGCGCGCTCTGCAGGAACGGCACTGGGGCACCTTCGACTGGCATCCGCTGGAAAATGGACCGACCCGCTGGCGGGTGGGTCTGCAACGACTGCCGGGGAAAAAACGTGGCATCGGCGATTTTCTCGGCATGGACCACGAACGGTGCGACACGTTGTTTGCCGCCTTGGAAAATGCCGCTCAATCCGGAGAGCTGGAAACGGCCCAAGAGCTGTTCGGGGTCTTCGAAACCGGAATGGTCCATCATTTCGATATGGAGGAGAAGCGTTTCTTTCCGGCCTTCGAGCAGGCCACCGGCATGACCCAGGGGCCGACCATGGTGATGCGGATGGAGCATCGTCAGATGCTCGGCGTGATCGGTCAGATGCGTCAGGCGATTCAGCAGGGGGATCTGTCGGGGATCACGCGGGGAGGCAGCACGTTGATGGTGCTGATGCGGCAGCATAATATCAAGGAGGAGCAGATGCTTTATCCCATGGGAGATATGCATCTGGGCGAGGTGCAACCGCTGCTCCGGGAGATGCAGACGGTTTGAGGTGAAGACGAGGCGGGCGTGGGCGTTTTGGGGGCTTTGCCCCCCGCCCCCATCAGGGGCTTTGCCCCTGAACCCCACCAGGGGGATAATCCCCCTGGACCCCTGAAGGAATGGACAGGGGGGGAACCGCCGTCATCTCGCCACCCAACGCCTTGAACAGACCAATGGCCGCATTGAGACGCGCCTGACGAATCTGTGGCCCTTCATCCTGAATCTGCAACAAGGAGCGTTGCGCCTCCAACACCGAAAGAAAATCCACCGCTCCCGCCTGATGGCGCGCCGTGGCCAGTCGTAACGACTCCCTGGCGGCACTCTCGGAACGCCTGTGCGCCCTCTCCTGTTCTTCCAGCCAATGGACGGCGGCCAGATTGTCTTCCACATCCTTGAGCGCGGATCGTACCGCTTTCTGATAGGCGGCCACCGCCGCCTGTTGACCGGCTTCGGCCTGATCGATCCCCCCCTGGAGTTTTCCGTGATCGAACAGATTCGCCGCGACGGACGCGCCCAGATTCCAGAACGCACTGGCCGGAGAGATCAACCGGGACAAACCGGCACTGGAAAATCCCCGTTCTCCGGTCAACTCCAGACTCGGAAAGAGCGCGGCTCTGGCGGCTTGCAGATCCGCATGAGCCGCCTGCAACGCGGCTTCGGCGCGTCGGATGTCCGGGCGTCGGATCAGCAGAGTCGAAGGCAGACCGGCTTGAATGATCGGCAGTTGGAGTTGATCCAGCGAGCCTTCGATCATCCGCCGCAACGCGACCAAAGGCTGGTCGGAAAGCAGAGCCAGGGCATCCAGGGATTGTTCATATTGCAACTCCAAAGCCGCCTGCTGCGCATCGATGGAGGCGATGGTATTTTTCTGTCGGGTTTCGTCCAGGGGGGAGCTGTGACCAAAAACCACCTGCTTGGAGAGATGTTCCAGAATCTCCCCGGCCACTTGCCTCGTTTTCTGCAACGAGGCGCGACGCTCCCGAAGAGTCAGAACCTTGATATAGGCACTGGCCAACTCCGCGCTCAAGCTCCAGTAGACCGATTCCCGTTCCAGGCGTCCGGCTTCCAGGTCGGCCTCGGCCTTGCGGGAGAGGGCACGGTTCCGGCCCCGATAATCGATTTCGTAGCTGACCGACAGGGAGGCCTCGCTGGCCTGCACGATGCGACCGCTGAAAGAAGAGGCGCGCGTGGTTCCACTGTTGCCCCGCTGCGACAGGGTTTCCCCGGCACTGAAATCCAAGGCGGGCCACAAGGCACTCTGCGCGCTGCGGGAGCGCGCCTCGGCCTGCGCGAGTCGCGCCGTCACCGAGGCGATGTCGGGGTGATGGGCGAGGGCGTGCCGTTCGAGCGCGTCGAGTGCCGGACTCCCCAGGCTCTGCCACCAGGAGAGGGCCGGCGATGGCTCCGGAGCGGTGGTGGTGGCCGGGGTGCCATGGCTCCAGCGATCGGGCAGAGTGGTCTGCGGGGGCGTCATAGGCTCCCGGGTCACGCATCCGGAGAGCAGCATCCCGAACAGAAGCGGCCCCCCTGCCGCGAGGAGTACGGACAATCGAGCGGAAATCGGTCCCATGCGGATCACGGAGCGGCCACGACCGGCATTCGTGCCGGAAGAGAGAAGAGAAAAAATCGTCGGCGAAGGTCTCATCGGGATCACTTGTCGGCCAGGGCCACGACCGGATCAAGGCGGGATGCCTTGCGCGCGGGCATGAAACCGAAGATCAAACCGGTAGCCACGGCAAATCCGAAGGCCATGGCCACCGGAAGCGGCGAGAAGATCGCCGAAACGCCGAACAGTTTGGCGATCAAGGCGGTGATCAGACCGCCGACCACCCCGAGCACGCCTCCCACCAGACAGACGACCAGGGCTTCCACGAGAAACTGGGTCATGATGTCTTCGCCGCGCGCGCCGACCGCCATGCGGATGCCGATTTCACGGGTTCGTTCCGACACGCTGACCAGCATGATGTTCATCACGCCGATTCCCCCCACCAGCAGCGAAATGGCCGCGATCGCCCCCAACAGCAGGGTCATGGTATTGCCGGTTTCGGTGGCGGATTCCAGGATCGAGGCCATGTTGCGCACCTGAAAATCCACCACCCGATGCCGGGCGGTCAACAAGGCGGTGATCTCCTCCTGAGTGGTTTCGATCTCGTCGAGCTCTTCCACCTCCACATTGATCGAGCGCAGATGGCGTTGACCGAACAGACGCAGACTGCCCGTGGTCAGGGGGACGAGCACCACGTCATCCATATCGCTGCCATAGGGGGTGGCTCCCTTGGTGGCCATGACGCCGATCACCTGAAAGGGAATGTTCTTGACCAGAATCATGCGACCCAGCGGATCGACATCGGGACCGAACAGTTCGTCCACCACGGTTTTTCCGAGTACCGCCACCGAGGCGAAACTCTTGACATCGGCTGCCGTGAAAAAGATGCCCTGTTCGACATTCCACTCTCGCGCCAGGGGATAGCCTTCCGTGGTGGCGGTGGCCTGGGATTGGGAATCGTTGCCTCCGCTGCGCAGCGTGACGCCGCCGGTCATTTCCGGCACGGCGCGGCGCACATTGGGCAGATGGGCGATCTCTTCGGCATCCTCGAAGCGCAAGGTGGCCACCGATCCTCCGCTGCCCCGCATGTTGGGTGCGCCGGAGCGCACCATCAGCAGATTGGTGCCCATGGCCTGAATTCGGGTCAACACATCCTGTTTGGCCCCGTCTCCCAGAGCCAGCATGGCCACCACCGATCCCACCCCGATGATGATCCCCAACAGCGTCAGCGCGGTGCGGAACAGGTTGGCCCGCAGCGAGTGCAGCGCGATTCTCACGGTTTCCATCAGGTCGATGACGTGTCGTTTTTCGTGCGCAGACGGGGAGTCCGGAGTATCGGTGGCGGTCGGGAGGGCGGGAGCGACGCCGCTGTCCGACAGGATGCAACCATCGGCGATGGTCACGACCCGTTTGGCCTCCTTGGCCACGGCAGGATCGTGGGTGATCAGAATGATGGTGTGCCCCTCCTCGTTGAGACGATGAAGCAGGGCCAGGATATCCCGTCCCCCCCGGCTGTCGAGGGCTCCGGTGGGTTCATCGGCCAGGATCACCCGACCGCCGTTGATCAAGGCGCGGGCGATCGCCACCCGTTGCTGCTGACCCCCGGAAAGTTGACTGGGCCGATGGGTCAACCGTTCGCCGAGTCCCAGGGTGGTCAGCAGGGCGTGGGCGCGATTCTGTCGTGTCGATTTGTCGAACCCGGCGTACATGGCCGGCATTTCGACATTTTCCGCTGCGGTGGCGGTGGGCAGCAGATTGTATTGCTGAAAAATGAAGCCGAAAACGTGACGGCGCAATCCGGCCAGACCATCCGGGTCGAAGTGGGAGATATCCTTGCCTTCCAGCAGCAGTCGTCCGCTGGTGGGGCGGTCGAGACAGCCGATCAGATTCATCAAGGTGGATTTGCCCGAGCCCGAGGCTCCCATGATCGCCACGAACTCTCCCGGCCAGATGCGCAAGGAGAGTTCATGCAGCACATCGACGGTCAGCGCATCGGAAATGTAGCTCTTGTTGACCCGATCCAGTTCGATGATGGGGGTCGGGGCGGAGGTGCTCATTTGGATCTGCCTTTGCCTCCGGAATTGGGCCGACTCATGAGCAGGGGCGAGGTGGAGGCGGCGGGTCGTTTTTCCGCCGAGGCGACCACCACTTCATCTCCCTCCTTCAGACCGCTGAGAATCTGTGCCTGCAGACGATTCTTCACCCCCACCGTGACGGTGCGATTCTCCGGTTTTCCGTCCAGCATAATGCGTATGGTCGCCTGTTCTTTGGTTCCGGTGGCGGCTTCCGGTTCGCGGCGTTCCCGTTTTTCTCCATTGTTTTCGGTGGCGGGCGGGTTGAGGGCGGAAATCGGAACCAGCAGGGCATCGCTGGCCTTGGCGTGGATGAACGAGACCTGCGCCGACATCTGAATGCCCAGTTCCAGATTGGGATTTTCCACGTCGAACAGGGCATTGTAGAGCACGACATTGTTGACCACATCCGGTGTGGGCAGAATCTGGCGCAAATGGCCGTAATGGCGTTTGTCCGGATTGCCGAGCGTGGTGAACCACGCCTCCATGCCCAGTTTCAGCCGGATGATGTCCGCCTCGGACACTTGCGTCCAAACGGTCATGGATGTCAGATCGGCGATGCGCAGCAGGGTCGGAGCCTGTTGACTGGCGATCAGGGTTTGACCCTGACGGGCCGGCAGAGTGACGACCGTTCCGCTCATGGGGGCGAGGATGCGGGCATAACTCAGATTGGCCTCATCGGCCCGCAGGGTGGACTCCACCTGACGAATCTGAGCCGCCAGTTGCACCATTTGCGCGGCGGTGGTTTTCAGGGAGGTTTCGGCGGATTGCAAGGCCTCCTGACTGGTGGCGTTGGAGGCCTGCATGTTTTTCTGGCGTTCGTATTGGGATTTCGCCAGGGCGTGTTGGGCTCTCTTTTCGATCACCTGGGCTTCCAGAGCCTGGATCTGGGCCCGGTTGGACTCCACACGGGTGATCAGCAAGGTGGGATCGATCTCCGCCAGCAACTCCCCCTCCTGGACCGTGGCCCCCAGGGTGACGTGAATCTTTTTCAATTGGCCGGAGATTTGGGTGCCCACATCCACGAAGGTCAGGGGTTGCAGAATGCCCAGAGCGGTGGTGGTCTCCTCGATCTCTCCACGGGTGACGCGGGCGGTGAGCAGACGATTCTTCTCGTCCGACTCCCGTTGTCGCCAGTAGTACCATCCCCCGGCAGCCAGGGAGGCGATCAATAACAGAATGATTGTCAAACGTTTCCGCGACATGGCAATGCTTCCGGCCTCGTTCTTGACCCGTTTGCATCGGGTATGCTAAAGTTTCAATAAGACGTCTAAACAGTGCGTTTGTCAATTCATCCTGGTGGCCTGGCGCAAAAGGAGTGACCTCCATGAAATCCGGATTCGTGATTCCACTGACTTTGAGCGGTTTCTTGCTGCTTCCGGTTCCACTGCGGGCCGATGCCGGACAGGGTGCCACGGTCGGAGCCCTGAGCGGAGCATTGGTGGGATCTCTCTCCGGTCCGGTCAAGAACCGGGTCGAGAATTCGCTGATCGGGGCCGTGGCCGGGGGATTGCTCGGGGCCGCCATCGGAGGGGAGCGGGAGCGACAGGGACAGGTGGTGGTGCATCGCTCTTTGGAATATGCCCCTTCCTATCAGACCTCCACCTGGATTCATCCCGATACGCGGGTCTCCTATGTGGTGACGCCGCGTCCGGTCAGTTCGGTCCGGGGGCGGGTCTGTCGGGAGGTGGAGATTCGGGCGATGATCGATGATCGGGGCGAGACCCTTTCCGGATTGGCCTGTCGGGATGGTTATGGACAGTGGCGGTTGGTGGATCGGGTCTCGGTGGATCCGTTGCCGTCGCGCACCGTGGTGGTTTCCCGGCCCGTGACCCGGCATGTGGTGGTGGAAGCCCCGCCGCCGGTTTATTACTATCCCGCTCCGGTTGTGATTCATCGCGGGTGGGGGAATGGGCCGTATCCCCGTTATTATGATCGGGATTGGCGGGATCGGCACTGGCGGCGGCATCGCTGAGCAGGTCGGAAGGGAGCATCCCCCCCGCACCCGTCACACCCGGAAAATCTGCCCCTCGGAGGGAGCCAGACAGAGAATCGCGGGATCCATGGCTTGCAACAACGCCACCGCCGAACGCTCCTTGGCGGCGATGGCCTCATCGTTCTGGTCCGGGTCGTGGTGAAACAGATGCAACGCCTTGACCTGTGCCCGATGCGCCAACTCCACCACGGGCGTGATGGCCGAATGCCCCCAGTGGAGCCGACCGGCATACTCTTTGTCGGTGTAGGTGGCATCGATGATCAACAGATCGGTGCCACGCACGAAATCCGCCAGCTTGGCGACATAATGGGCGTTGTGGTGAGAGCTCTCTTTCGGATAAATTTCGTTGTCGGTGATGTAGCAGACCGAACGCCCCCGATATTCCACCCGATAGCCCAGACAGTTGCCCGGATGGTTGAGCAGCATGGTATGCATGGTGATGCGATCCGAAACCCGGAAACTCTCCTCCCGCAGATTGCGGAAATAGACCCTGGCTGCGAATTCATTGATCTTGGTGGGAAAATAGATGCCATCCATCTGGGCGACGATCAACTCCCGCATATCGATATCGCCGTGGGAGGCCCCACAGATTTCGATTTCGTTGCCCTGCTGATAGAGGGGACGAAAAAACGGAAGCGCGTTGATGTGGTCCCAGTGGGGATGTGAGATGTAGATTTTGGCTTCCAGGCGCGTCCGTTTCTGGGCCAGCAGAAAATCGGAGAACCGTTTGATGCCACTGCCAGCATCGAAGATCAGCAATTCGCCACGGGCGAACTCCACCGACACGCACGAGGTGTTTCCCCCGTACTGCAACGCCTTGGAGCCGGAAACCGGCAAGGTGCCCCGCACCCCCCAATAGCGCACCTCGATGGGATCGTCGATAATGGTCTGCAACCGGCTGACGAAGGTGACGGGATCCACCGGCTTGACCAGATAACCATCCACGCCGAACGCATAGGCCCGTTCCCGATCGTATTCGAACTGCTTGCCGGAGACGATCACGATCCGGAGTTCCCGCAAACGCGGTTCGCTGCGCAGACGTTGCAGCAAGGCCATGCCATCGAGGCCGGGCATCATGATGTCGAGGATGGCGCAATCCACCGACTGCTCCAGCAGCAACTCCACGGCCCGGGCACTTTCGGTGGTGGAAAAAACCGTATGTCCGGCTCCTTCCAGCAATCCGGTATGCAGACGAATCGCGAAGGGATCGTCATCCACGATGAAGAAGGTCAGCTTTCTCGACATGCGCCAGACTCCCTGCAACGGCCCGATCCGGATCGAATGGCGAGTCCCAACCCCGAAAGATCACGCCATCATGCGATCCAGGGGGACGGTGCGCGCCCGATCCATCCAGGGGGCGGTTCTTTTACGTTGTTGTTCGGCCCGTTTGCCGGATTTCCAGAGATGTTCGGGTGTGATGTCCAACACCACGACTCCGAGGGTCGGATCCAGCAACTCCAATGCGGCGAGCAGTTCCGTTTTGTCTTTTTGATCCATCAAGAGTCCACGGACCCTTTTGCCATCAAACAATTCCACCACGTATTTCATGGTTGGTCTCCTGTGCTTTCCAGAATGAACGTACAGCCATACGGCCACGATTCATAATGCACATTTCATACCAAACCGTCGCAAAGACTGCTAACGAAACAACCCCTTGAAATAGTCCGAATTCATGAACTGTGGGAACTGTCCCACCGGATGAAAATCCGCCAACTGCTCCTTGCCCCGATTGATATGCCAACCAATCATACTCTCTGCGCCGGAAGAAAGGGTAAAAAATTTCCTCGGGGACCAAAGAGCCCAGTGTCGCTGATCCCGATGGACGAACAGGGTCATGATCTCGTCGCCGCGCATGGCGTCGAACCAGCGGATGGTGCCATCTCCCATGGCGGCCACCACCCATTGACCATTCCCGGAGACGTTCACCCCCCAGACCGGACCGGGAGTGGCGACCTTCCAGCGCAATTGCGCGGTGCGGGTATACAGCCGCAGATGATAGGAGGTGCCGAGCACCACGAAGCGATCCTTGGCATCGAGGGCCAGGGCATTGACCACCTCTTTTTCTTCCAGAGGAATTTCCTCGCCGTTGAGACGCATGGCATTTTCACCGCCGCCACCGCTCAGGCGCAACTCCTTGGAATAGGCACGCGGCTCCCGCACCCCCTCGCCCGGCGTGGAGACCGATTTCAGCATCAGGGTATCCACCGCGAACCGTCCCCGACTGGAGCCCGAGGCGTCGTAATCGAACTCCACGGTTTCGCCCCGTTCCGAAAGATAGAGCCGACGGGCACTCCCCTGAAAATTGGCGATGGTGCGTTCGTGCAAAAAGAGCGGAAACCCTTGCCCATCCAGCGACCCCAGGGCCGGATCCGCCGAGGCGAACACCAATCCCCCCTCCTTGAGGGGCAAAATCTGCATCACCATGCCATGAGCGGCGGCCACATCCACATAATCCCCCCGGCCATTGGCATCGGGCTGTCCCGCCTGATTCCACCAGCGAATCAACGAGCGTCCCTTGTTGCCATGTCCCCCGCCGGCATAGAGGGTTTTTCCATCGTGGGACCAGGCCACGGACCAGAGATTATCCGTCACGCCGGCGACATCCGGCAGATAGCTCACGGTCAGATCCTCCCCCGACAGCACCGCCACCGTGGACCGATCGCGGAATCCCACCGCGACCAGGCTGCCATCCGGCGAAAAGGCCACCCCATGGGGTTTGGATCCCTTGGCCAGATGCATGGCGGTCCGGGGACGGAAGTTGCCATCGTAGAGTCGCAGGATGCCGTCGTAGGCCGAGGTGATCATGCGACCATCCGGGGAGAACGCAACCCAGTTGGCCGAGGATTCATAGGGTTCGCTCGCGTAGACCTGGGTGCCATTGGGAATGCCGAACACCCGCAATCCGGCCTTTTCGCCGAACACCGCCGCCAGAAACGCCCCGTTCGGCGAAAAGGCCAGATGGGTCACGGACTCGGGCAAGGCGGTGATCCGACGACGAATCTGTCCGCCCCGTATATCGATCAGATAGATGCAATGGCTGTCATCCCACTCGGGGCCGGTCTGTCCGGAGACGGCCACGGTGCGCCCATCCGGAGAGAAGGCCAGGGCATACAACGCCCCTTCGTTATGGGTCAGACCGATGGGCACCCGCAGAGTCAATTGCAGCTTGCCATCGCTGCGATTCCAGATGCGCAGCGTCTTGTCATCGGAAACCGACAGGACATAACGCTCTTCGGCATCCATGGCGATGCGGCGGATCAATCCGGCGTGCATGCCGCTCTCCACGCGGGGAATGGGGCCGGTGAAAGGAATGTCACCCGCCTCCCCGGTCCGCGCCAGAAGCATGGTCGTCGCCGGAAGCAGCGCCAACGTCCGCATCACCGCCCGGCGGCTCCAGAGCGGCCCTCCTGAAATCCGATCCTCGGTCGTCAACGCTTTTTCCATGGTCTTTAAACGAAATCCAGATTATAGTCTTCGGACGCGTGGAACCCTGGGTTCCGACCGCATCGTCTGAGCGTTGGACATCTCTTCGAGCCCGGAGATGAATCATGGATCTGAAACTTTTCGATACCGATCTGACCCATCTGGACCATCACTCCCTGGAAAAAATCGCCAACATCGCCGCGCAGGCCAGACGTTCGTTGCTGATCGGAATTGCCACGATCCGGGAGGCGGATGAAGCCGCGCCCGCCGAGGCCGCCACTCCGGAATCCGATCAGATGGTTGCCCAACTGGGTCGCCTGACCCTGATGTGGGACGAAATCCATCAGCGCGCCAGCCGTCTTCTGACCGATGAACTGCTTCAGGTCGAAGAGTGGCCGGCCAACATTCACAAATCCCTGCCCGTCACGCTGCACTAGAACAACCATCGGGGTCCAGGGGCCAAGGGCCCCTGGTGGGGTCCAGGGGCGAAGCCCTTGGGCCTTTCAAACCAAAAAATCTCTCAAAGGCCGAGAATCCCCTGTTCCCGCATGGTCAGATAGATCTCCCGACTGATCCAGGCATCGGTTGCCGCATAAACCAATTGAAATTTCTTGAGTTCGGCGTTATCCCAATTGGAGCACTGGGCCCGCTTGGAGATGCGCAGACCGAACAGATGCGCGGCCAATCCCCGCAATCCCTGACTGGCGATGGTGGCCCGACGCGCCACATCTCCCACATCGACGAACCCGTGCGGCTGAAACACGAACAACGCCTGCAACGCCCGCACATCATAGTCGAGTCCCACGCCCACCTTGCGGATGTCGGGATTGCTCAACAGGGAGGCCAGGGCGGAGAACCGTTCCATTCCCTTCAACTGAAACAGATAGACCGTATCCGCGCCAGCCAGTTGCAACAAGGCGGGAAAATAGTTCTCCCCCTTGCGGAACGAGGGTCTGGTCTCCGTATCGAAGCCCAACACCGACTCGCCGGCCAACAAGGCGACCACCTCTTCGGCCTCGTCATCGGTACGGATCAGCCGGATGGGACCATTCCACCGTTTGACCGGGAGTTGATTCACCTCTTCCCGAGTCAACTTGCGGGTCCACTCCAGGGGCACCTTCAGGGGGGGGTGATTGCTGTTCATGGCTCCTCGCTGGCGGGCAAGGAGGTTCCGCGACGCAACATTTCGGTAAACTCCTCAACACAAGTGGGTGCGCTGAACAGATAGCCTTGCATTTCATTACAGTGCAAACGTCTCATGATATCCAACTGGGCATCGGTTTCCAAGCCTTCGACCACCACGGTCTGATCCAGACTGTGGGCCATGGCGATGATGGCACTGACGATGGCGGCATCCCCGGCATTGTTCTCGATGGAACGGACGAAGGAACGATCGATCTTGAGGGTCTTGAACGGAAAATGACGCAACTGACTCAAGGAGGAGTAACCGGTCCCGAAGTCGTCGATGGAGAGCTTCACCCCCAACGCGCTGATCCGGTTGAGCACCGCCACGGTCTTTTGCACATCTTCCATGATGGCACTTTCGGTAATCTCCAGATCGAGATATTTCGGGTCGATACCGGTCTCTTCCAGACAGGATTCGACGATTTTCACCAGATCCTGCCTCTGAAACTGCAAGGCGGAAAGATTCACCCCCACCCGGATCATCGGCAGGCCCATGGCTTTCCAGGTGGCCAGTTGCCGACAGGCGGTCCGCAACACCCACTCTCCGATTGGCAGGATCAAGCCGGTCTCCTCGGCCACCGGGATGAACTCCAAAGGCGAGACCAGCCCCCGTTCCGGATGATTCCAGCGCACCAGGGCTTCGGCTCCCACCACGCGACCGCTTTTCAGATCGACCTGGGGCTGATAGTACAACACCAGCTCCGACCGTTCCACCGCGTAGCGCAGGCTGTTTTCCATGGCGAAGCGACGGCGGGCGGTTTCGGTCATCTCCTGGGAGAAAAATTGATAATTGTTGCGTCCTTTCCTTTTGGCGTGGGAGAGGGCGGTTGCGGAATTTTTCAGCAACTGTTGCGGATCGATGCCATCCTGGGGCGACAAGGTGATTCCCATGGCCGCCGAAAGCCGGATTTCGTTGCCGCCGGGCAGTCGGATCGGTTCATCCAGCAGTTCATAGAGTTTGCGGGCCACCACGCTGACATTTCGCACCGCCGCCGTCACGTCATCGATATCCACCAGCAGCAACGCGAACTCATCCGCGCCGATCCGGGCGACGATATCGCTGGTACGCAGACACTTGGCCAACCGGTTGGCCACCTCCCGCAACGCCAGATCGCCCCGCTCCCGCCCGAGGGAGTCATTGACCAGATTGAAGTTATCCAGATCCATGAAGATCAGGCCCACCGCATAATGACGACGCTGCGCCTGGGAGACCGCCTGACGCAACCGATCCTGGAACAGGGCCATGGTCGGCAAGCCGGTGAGGGGATCCCAGGCACTGTCGGGTTCGTGATCCGCCTCGCGCATCACCGTCGGCAGACGTTCCGCCTTGGCCAACTGCACCACCAGCATGCGCACGGCCCCCGTATCGGGCAGCACCGCCAGCACCTTCACGGAAAAAGCGGCGGTTCCGCCCCGTTTCAGCGGCAGGTTCAGCGTGCCCATCCAGTATCCCCGATGCCACAGGGCATCGTTGACCACCGTCAGCAGCACCCGATCCGACCAGAAGCGTCGAACATGGCGTCCCACGACCTCGCGGAGGGCAAATCCGGTCATCAGGGCAAACGCATCGTTGGCCCGGATGATGATGCCGCGACGATCCATCAACAACACGCCATCCTGGCTGTTCTCCAGCAGGATCTTGAGCAGTCTCGCCTCCTGTCGGCTGTTGCCGACAGGCTCACGCACATTTTTCAAGTCGGTGGGGTTGATCATGAGCCTCGCATCCAAGATTCCTGTCGTAAACCCTCTGCCAATTTTACCATTGGGATCCAGGGACCAGCGCAACCCTGGAAACGTTCAACCCATCCCATTCCAGACCCGAGCATACCCCAAAAATCGATCGCAGTCGAAAATCCTCGCACCAGCCGTCATCCCCGTCGGAACATCGAAACCAGCGTGGAAAAAAGCAATCGGACCAGAAACCGTCCATGCAGGGCGCGCATCAGGATCTCCCGATAGGTGGCACTGCCGGTGAAGGTATCCCACAACACGCGGCTCATATCCCGGCGCGCGCCCTCCATTCCGGCTTCGCCGCGCACCATGTGCACCATACCCCGACGCAAAAACAACAGCTTCTGATACCAGATCGTGATGCCGAAAATCAATTGACCGATGCGGTTATCCTGACCGATCCCTCTGACCACCGGAAAATAGCGGCGTCGGAAATCATTGGCCGAGACGCCGAAAAACAGGGCGGTGACGACACTCGCCTTGGCGGTGATATAGGCGGCTCCGATGCCATCCTTGTAGAGTCGGGAGACGGCCACATCTCCCACCAGCACCACCCGATCCCCATAGGGATGGATCGCCGGTCCCACATTCAGCTTGGGACCGCATTGACACGCCTGACCCATGCCACAGCGATTCTTCTCGCCGATGCGCCAATCCAGATCCGGGGGAAAGCAGCTTTTGGTTTCCGGATCGTTCATGAACCGTTCGGCCATCTCCTTGTCGATATCCTCGCCCAACAGGCAGACCGTGGCATACTCCACCTTGGGGATGACGGCGGCGAACTTGAGGCCCGGAATATCCAGCAAAAAGATATGCATCGAGTTGCCCAGATATTTCTGGACCGCCTCCACTCCCAGATGAATCTCGGAGAGAAAGCCCCGCGTGACCGGAGGGGGGTAAAAGTCGAAGCCCAGATTTTCGAACAATTTCACCGCACCGGTATTGACCCCGACCGCGCCGATCAGCAGTTCATAGCGTTCCGGGGGCTCTTTGCCCACCGAGACCCAGGGATATCCTTCCGCATCGATCCCCAGTTCGGAGACCCGTTTCTGGATGATCCGGGCACCGCGCTCCTGGGCCATTTCGAGCAGATAGCCATCGAAGCTGATCCATTTTTGTTCTCCTTCCGGGGCACGGGGGCCGCCTCCCCGATAGACGGTCGCGATGCGCAACTCATCGACCGGCGTGGCGATGGCCACCGGAGGCAGATCACTGGTATGCAGCACATAGGAATCGATGCCGCGCTGCACCACCAACGGCGGCAGATTGATCCCTTCAGCCGCCAAGGTCTGGACCAGGGATTCGGAGACCACGCCCGCGCACATGTTGCATCCGGAGGGACCGAAGCGGGAAAAATCCCGTGGTTCGTAGAGGTCCACCTGCAACTTCAGTCCAACGCGCCCGGAAATCTCCATCAGAAAATAGGCGGCCAGGGAGCCGGCCGGTCCCCCTCCGACCACTGCCACCCGGGATTGATCCGCGAGTTTCATCGCTGCTCACCTCTCGGTTCGCGACCGTTCCACACCCGGTTCGGCCAGAATCACGCGATTGCCTCCACGTGTCATGCCTTTCATCAGGGCCCGATAGGCGGCCTGATTGAGAGAGGTCG
>JADGBU010000024.1:19999-28325 GCA_015231295.1 Magnetococcales bacterium
TGGTGTTCGGGAAAGATCGCCACGCCGCAGGTCACGGTACAGAAAAAATGGGTTTCTCCCACATCGAACACCTGTTCGGCGAACACCGAACGCACCTTTTCGCACACATGGACCGCCGACATGCCATCGGCCTCATACAGCAGCACGCCGAAGCGATCCTCTCCGAAGCGACCGGCGACATCGGTACGGCGGACATGTTCCCGCACCAACTCGGCCAGACGACGCGAAATTCTCGCGCCGGTCTCCTCACCCCACTGTTCCACGAGTCCGGCATAACCATCCACCACCAGAATCGCGAACGCCATGGTTTGCATCAGGCGTCGGGCCCGTTTGACCTCGGTTTCGAGAAAGGTCGCCAGATCGATATAACTGGTGAAACCCGTGACCGGGCAGATTTCCACCTCGTTGGCGTGATCCCGCATCAGTTCGTGGTCCTGATCGTGGATCCGCTGGGCCAATTTGCGAATCAGCCGGAACGCCAGGGATGGATCCTGATGCAATCGGCTCAAAAAAGTTTTTTCATCGAGTTGCAAGGCGCGAACTTCCGTGACCGCCCGCGCCGTCGCGATTCGGGCCTTTTCGGCGAAGAGCGCGACCTCGCCGAAAATATCCCCGTCCTTGAGGGAGTTCAGGTGGCGCGGCCCGAACTCCGACTCCATGACGATCTCCACCCGGCCTTTCTGGATCACATACATGGAGCGCGCCGGTTCTCCCTGCCGGAAGATCACCTCTCCAGGCTGAAACTGCGTACCGAGTTCCCGTCCCCCCTTCATGCGCGCCGCAGGAAAGGGGTCTCCGCTTTCCTTCCCTTACAGGGCATTGCCATCGCGCTCGCCGGTCCGGATTCGCACCACCCGTTCCACCGGGGTCACGAAAATCTTGCCGTCGCCGATGCGACCGGTACGGGCGGCCCGTTCGATGGCCTCCAGGGCCTGATCGACCCGATCATCTTCCAGCACCACTTCGACTTTCAACTTCGGCAGGAAATCGACCACATACTCGGCACCCCGATAGAGTTCGGTATGTCCCTTCTGCCGACCGAACCCCCGCACCTCCGTCACGGTGATCCCCTGGATCCCCACTTCGGAAAGGGCTTCCTTCACGTCGTCCAGCTTGAAGGGTTTGATGATCGCTTCAATTTTCTTCATGATTCAACGTTCCCCATGATATCGATGCGCCAAGACACACTGAATAAACTGCCACTCAAACCGCCGGAGTCGCCCCATCCTTGTACAGCTTGAACGTCAAGGCGTCCATGATGGCGGCATACGAAGCGGCTATGATATGTTCGGAAACCCCTACCGTTCCCCAGGTACGCACGTCGTCGCGCCATTCGATCAGCACCCGGACCATCGATCCGGTGCCGGCGCGTCCGCTCGACGAATGGCCCAGGATCCGCACCTTGTAATCGACCAGGGTCATGGCGTTGATGGCGGGATAGTGCCACTCCAGAGCGCGGCGCAGCACGGTATAGAGGGCATCCACAGGGCCATTCCCCTCGCCGACGAAGTGAACCGGTTGTCCCCCCACCTCCAGCTTGACCGTGGCTTCGGCCCCCATCACCAGGGAGCCGTCATCCCGGACCATGCGGTTGTCGATCACCCGGAAGCCCTGTTCCCGGAAAAACTCCGGCAACTGCCCCAACGCCTTGCGGACCCGCAATTCAAACGATGCTTCGGCGGCGTCGAACTGATAGCCGCGAAACTCCAATTCCTTGATCTCGTTCAGCAACCCCTGCAACCTGGGATCTTCCGGATTGACATCGACGATGCCCATTTCCCGGATTTTATAGAGCACATTGCTGCGTCCCGACTGTTCGGAAACCAGGATGCGCCGTTCATTGCCCACCCGTTCGGGATCGATATGTTCGTATGTGACCGGATCCTTCAGGATCGCCGAGACATGGATTCCCCCCTTGTGGGCGAAGGCCGAGGCCCCCACGAAGGGTTGATTTTTCTGCGGCGACCGGTTGCACAACTCATCGACATACCGGCTGACGCCGGTGAGTCGCGGCAATCCTTCCATGCCCATGCGGGCGGTGCGTCCCATTTTGAGCAGCAGATTGGGCACCACCGAGGTGAGATCGGCGTTGCCGCACCGCTCTCCGAGTCCGTTGATGGTCCCCTGGACCTGAACCGCGCCGCACTCGACCGCCATCAGGGAGTTGGCCACGGCCACGCCGCCGTCGTTGTGGCAGTGGATGCCCAATCGCACATCCGGCAGGGCGATCTGACGCATGATGCTGCCGATCTCCCCCGGCAGGGTTCCGCCGTTGGTATCGCACAGAATCAGGGCGTCGGCTCCGCCATCCCGCGCGGCGATCAACACCTGCAGCGCGTAATCCGGATCGGCCTTGAAGCCGTCGAAAAAGTGTTCGGCGTCGAAGAAGACGGTATCGGTCCGGGCCTTCAGATAACGAATCGAATCGAAGACCAGATCGAGATTCTCCTGGGGGCTGATGCCCAACGCCCGGCTCACATGCAACGGCCACGACTTGCCGAAGATGGTGATCACCGAGGTTTCCGCCTCCAGCAACCCCTTGAGGACGCCATCCTCTTCCGCCGCGACCCTTGCCCGTCGCGTGGAGCCGAAGGCCGCCAATCGACTGTTTTCGAGTTTCAGATCCTTGGCCCGCGCGAAGAAGGCCTGATCCTTGGGATTGGCACCCGGCCACCCGCCCTCGATGAAATCGACCCCGAGCAGATCCAGACGCCGGGCGATCCGCAATTTGTCCTCGACGGAGAACTGCACCGCCTCGCTCTGGGAGCCATCCCGCAGGGTGGTGTCGTAGATGGCCACGAACTCTCCGGGCCGCGCGACCCCACCCCTGGACGGATGCAACCGTCCACCCACCGGCGTTTTGCCGGATTTATGGGAATCAGCCTCTGACACGATCGCCGGAGTCCTTGTCCAGTTCGAAAGCCTGGTGCAGGGAGCGCACCGCCAACTCCATATATTTTTCGTCGATGACCACGGAGATTTTGATATCCGAGGTGTAGATCATGCGAATGTTGATGCCATCCGCGCTCAGGGCCTTGAACATGCGCTGGGCCACCCCCGAATGGGAGCGCATTCCCACGCCCACCACCGACACCTTGGCGATATCGGGATCTCCCAGCACATCGCGCGCGCCCATATTGGCCACCGGATCTTTCAGCACCGCGAGAGCCTGCTTGAAATCCCCCTTGGCCACGGTGAAGGTGACATCGGTATCTCCGCTGCTGGCGGAGATGTTTTGCACGATCATATCCACATTGATGTTGGCATCGGCCAGGGTGCCGAAGATCGACGCGGCAATACCCGGCTTGTCGGGCACGCCCAAGACCGTGATCTTGGCTTCATCCCGGTTGAACGCAATGGCGGAGACCACGACTTGTTCCATGACTTCATCCTCTTCGGTCAACAGAGTTCCGGTCCCTTCCTCCAGGGAAGAGAGTACCTTGTATTTCTTGGCCAGTTCCACCGAACGGGTTTGCAATACCTTGGCCCCCAGAGAGGCCATTTCCAGCATCTCCTCGTAGGAGACACGTTCCAGTTTGCGCGCCTTGGGCACCACGCGCGGATCGGTGGTATACACCCCGTCCACATCGGTGTAGATGTCGCAGAAATCGGCCTGGAGGGCTGCGGCCAAGGCCACCGCCGAGGTATCCGAGCCGCCCCGACCCAGTGTGGTGACGGCGTTCTGGTCATTCACCCCCTGGAATCCGGCCACCACCACGATGCGGCCTTCATTCAGGTCGCGGCGGATGTTGTCGGCCTCCACGTCGAGGATGCGCGCCTTGGCGTGGACCCCATCGGTGACGAAGCGCACCTGCCATCCCTGATAGGAACGGGCCGGAACCCCCATCGATTCGATGGCGATGGCCAACAGACCGGTGGAGACCTGCTCCCCGGTGGCCACCACCACATCATATTCCCGCTGGCTGTAGTTGCCGCCGGAAAGCTCATCCACCAGGGCCACCAGCCGGTTAGTTTCGCCGGACATGGCCGAAACCGTCACCACCACCTGATTCCCGGCGCGTTGCGCCGCCACGGCACGGGCCGCGACATTGCGAATCCGCTGGATCGAGCCAACGGAGGTTCCTCCATATTTTTGTACAATCAAGCTCACGGTCGTCTCATCCCGATGTCACGTTGCCACTACAACCGGAAAACCGCATCATCGCCGAAACCGGGCAATGACGGGGCTACGGTCTCGAACAGGGTCTCCTGACGGACGGGAATTCCCGATACGCGCACCGCGCGCATGGCAACATCCCCGACGCTCCCCAGAATGCCCACCAATACGCCATCCTCCTGCAACTGTCCCACGATCCGGTTGGGCAGGGTCGGCACGGCACCGCAGAACAGAATGCCGTCGTAACGTCCCCCCTGACTCCACCCTTCGGCCAGCGGAGCCACCTGCCACTGCACCTTGGCCGGATCGGTCAATTTCGCGCCACGGGCCGCCAGTTCGGGATCGCTTTCCAGCGCGAAGACCGTCATGCCCATCGCCGCCAGCACCGCGCACTCGTAGCCGCTGCCCGCACCGATCACCAGCACCCGATCGCCCGCCGTCAGTTGCATTTCCTGAATCAGCCAGCCGGTCTGCACGGGGGTCAGGGAGCGTCTGCCGCCATCGTTCCAGGGAATCGGCAGATCCGAATAGGCAAATTCCCGATGGGAACCGGTGGCGAAATCCTCTCTGGGGATCTGCAGGAGCCCTTCCAGCAAGGCCGGTTCCCGCACCATGTTCGGCACCGCCTGGCATTTGACCATGTTGACTCGCGCCTGGGTAAAGTCCATCGCATCATTCCTCTTGAGTTAAACCGCGCCCATTTCGAGATACAAAACCTTGAAAAAAAACATCAGAGGTCCGAAAAATTCAGGTGTAAAATTTATCAAATCTGACTGATTTTCAATGAAATGATATGGAAACTTCCCATGGGCTTCGCCCCTGGACCCCACCATGGGCCTCTGGCCCCTGGACCCCGATGGTTCGACCCGCATCCTCAGAATGGGTACGATTCCGTTTCTTTCATGATCCTTCAATCTTTATATGCCAACCCCGCGCCGATTGCAAACCGGTTTTTCCATTCCAGACGCGCCGTCTCCAGCCGTTCCGGAGTGCCGATGTCGGCCCAGAAACCTTTCAGGGGCAGACCGTACAGCCGTCCCTGCGCGGCGGCATCGTCGTAGAAACGATTCAGGGAAAAAGGCTCCACCGGATAATCCATCAAGGCGGCGGGACGCAGCATCTGCAATCCGGAGTAGATCCATCCCGCATCTCCCGGCACCGCGCGACGCAGACGACCGGATTCCGGCTCCACGACAAAATCCCCTTTGCCCGCCCCCGGCACCGGAACCAATCCCAGCAGACCATCCATCCGCTCCGCGTCGAACGCGGCGATCAATCCGGAAAGCTCCAGATCCCAGGCTACATCGCCGTTGATGGCCAGGAAAGGTGCCTCACCCAACAGCTCCAGAGCCTGCCGGACACCGCCACCGGTTTCAAGCAGCACCGGTTCATCGGACCACACCACCGACACCCCGAACGCCGATCCATCCCCCACATGTTCCCGGATCCGCCCGGCCAGATGATGCACGTTGATCACCACCTGCTCCACCCCGAGCCCCGCCACGCGACGCAAGGTGTGATCCAACAGGGGCGCATCTCCCATCATCACCAGGGGTTTGGGCAGGGTATCGGTCAGGGGCCGCAACCGTTTGCCGTATCCCGCCGCCAGAATCATCACGCGCATGGGAGCCGTCCCGAACCGGTTTCAGGCCCGCGCGGCGTAGCGGTCGATCAATCCCGCCAGCTCCGTCAACTCCGGATGGGCGGGAAGCGTCTCGCGCACATAGCCCAGAGTGCGGGGAATGTCGTTGAGATAACCATGTTTGCCATCCCGCAACGAAAGCCTGCCGAAAATGCCGATCGCCTTGAGATTGCGTTGAATCCCCATCCACTCCAGATCGCGACGGAAGGTGCTCCAATCGACTCCGTAGCGGGCCTGGATGCGGGGATCGGCAAACCACCAGCCCATCACCCGTTCCCGGAACGGGGCATCCCAGGCCACATAACAATCCCGCAGCAGGCTCGCCAGATCGTAGGTGATCGGCCCCATCACCGCATCCTGAAAATCCAGCACGCCCACCTGTCCATCGCGCCACATCAGATTGCGGCTGTGATAGTCCCGATGCACCAGGGTCCAGGGCTGAACCAGAATCCCGTCCAGCAACCGGTCGAACACCCCGTCGAAGGCCGACCGGTCTTCCAGGGTGATGGGCCGTTTGCAGATCCCTTCCACATACCAGTCGGTGAACAGGGCCAGCTCCCGACGCAGCATCGCCCGGTCGAACGGACGCCGATGGGCGATGCACGCCCCATCCTCCGGCGTCGCCTGCAGCGTGGCCAGCGTCTCCACCGCAGCCCGATAGAGCACTTCCGCGCTCGCACCCGACTCCAGGGCTTTCAGATAGGTGAGATCGCCGAAATCCTCCAGCAGCAGATAGCCCTGCTCCAACCGATCCGCCAGCACCTCGGGGGCCGGAATCCCATGACTTCGCAAAAAGCGGGCGATATCCAGAAACGGCGCGGAATCCTCCTTTTCCGGCGGGGCGTCCATGAGAATGGAGCGGCCCCGCGAAGAATCGACCCGAAAATAGCGTCGAAACGAGGCATCACCGGCCACCTGGGTCAAGGTGGCGTCGCCGCCCATCACCTCCCGGACGAAATGCCAAGCCGATTCAGCCACCTGGGGCGTATTGTTGCTCGAAGACATGCAGACATTCCCGACTCAAAGGTTCTTCGGCGGTCAGGGTGATGCGACGCCGATCCGGATCCTGCGGATCGTCCTCCAGTCGCACCGCGAGCACGGCACCGAAATCATAACCCGCGCCCTGTTCCGGCCACTCCACGATCACCACACCCGCCCCTTCGACATACTCTTCGATGCCCACCCCGTCCAGTTCGTCGGGATCGGTCACGCGATAGAGATCGAAATGGGCCACCGGCATCCGCCCTTCGTCATACAGATTCACCAGAGTGAAGGTGGGACTGGTGATATAAGCCTCTTCCACTCCCAGTCCCCGCAACACCCCACGGGCAAAAACGCTCTTGCCGCAGCCCAGATCCCCGGACAACAGCAGCGCGATTCCGGGCACCAGGGATCCGGCCAGCTTCCGGGCCAGGCTCTCGGTCGCGGCCTCGGAACCGGTTTCGCCGTGCCAGATCAGAGGAGCCGTTCCAGTCACGCCGCCCCGTCCGCCAGCATGCCCCGGATCACATCCCGTTTGCCGATGATCCCCACCAGCTCTTCGCCGCGCAAAACCGGCAGCAGCGGTACATGACGATCGCTGATCAGGGTCGCCACCTCCGCCAGATCGGTCTCCTCGTCCACGGCTTCAAGATCGGTGGTCATGATCTCCTCGGCGGTCGAGGCGGCCATGCGCCGCAGATCCTCCTCATAGCGACGCTCCCCGGCGATGGGAATCACCGCGTCGAGAATGGTGATCAGGGTCGGGGGATGAATCGTCTTCACCTGCGCCAGCAGATCCCCCTCCGTAACCATGCCCAAAAGTCGTCCCCGTTCGACGATCGGAACCCCGCCGATCCGTTTTTCCGTGAGCAGGCGCGCCAATTCCCGCACCGACAGCTCCGGAGGAGCCGTGATCACATCCCGTATCATGATATCCTTGGCCTTCACCGCAGTCTCTCCTGTTTGAGTGTCGAGCGTGGTCGAATTCCAGAATGATCCATGTTACTCTGGATCGCAGGAATCGGGCAATGGTTCCCTAAGCCAATCGCAAAAGGTGGAAAAACATGTTCTGGAAATTCTGGCTTCCCATGTTGTTGCTTGGTGGCATGTACATTCTGGGCAAACGTCACGCCCGGCGCGGCACTCCTCAGGAGCCGTTTTCCCTCACGCCGGAACGACGGGCGATGCTTCATTTCCGCCCCATCCATCAAAACGCGCTGCGTACCACGTCGATCACGCTGGCGGTGATCGTGGTCACGGTGATCGGCTGGTTTGTCTACCGGGATTGGAGCGAGGCCCATCAGGTGGTCGAGGTGCGGGTGGTCCATGTGCAGACCATGAAAAGCTCGGTGTATCAGGCGCAACGGAACAAAATCCAGGGTCGCTCCTTCGTCACCCTCGATGGCCGCCGCATCACGCTGGCGGATGTGGAGCGGATGGAGATCGAAGAGCTCCCCTGACCCCTGCCCGGTTGCGGTTGCTCCGCCCCCCCGACTGGTCGGGAGTGGATCCTCAGACCCGATATGCCGTCTGTCGGCTTCTGTCTAGTATCATCGACGCAACCGCTCGTTTCCCAACTCCTGCAG
>JADGBU010000299.1 GCA_015231295.1 Magnetococcales bacterium
CCATGAGATGCGCCGTCAGGATTGATCCGGCCACACTCCCTGTGCGCCAACGTCTGCGCCGGGGGCGCGGGTTCATGCACCTCGTGTTACACCGCGACGACGTGTTGATTTCCGTGGCCCGCTGTCTGCGGTGGCGGCGATTCGATCAGCCCGCCTCCCGCGATCTGGTTCTGTTGAACAAGGTCAAGCAGAGGATCCTGGAATTGATCGAAGCCGCACACGGCGAAGGGATCGAGAAGGCCGATTTGCTGGCCATGCTGCTGCCTCATTACCATCACCAGGTGGTCGATGCGGCCATCAAGAGCCTGGTTGAAGCCGGGCGCATTCTGGTGCTGGCCAATCTGCGGGTCAACGGGCGGTTGTTGCCCGCCACCATTCATCGGATCGAGAAAATCGATCCATCCATCTACGAGGAATAATTCCATGCCCCCCAAACAGAGAGTGAAGAGCCAGGCGGTCACGATTTCGGTGCCGCAGAGCCGTGAAGAGACGGACGCCGCCATTGCCCGTATCGGGACGTTGCAACTGCAGCGCACGCGGATCCACGCGGACAAGGACGAGCGATTGGCGGCGATCGACCGGGAGTTCAAGGTACTCATCGAGCCTTTGGACGAGGAGATCCGCACCCGTGCGGCGGGTGTGCAGGCTTGGTGCGAGGCCAATCGTGACCGGCTGACCCGCGATCGCAAGGTCAAGTACGGGGATTTCCCTGCCGGACAGGTCAAGTGGCGCATGCGTCCTCCCAAGGTTTCGCTGCGCGCCGTGGAGATGCTGATCACCATTCTGCTTGAGCGTGGCCTGGGTCGGTTCATCCGCACCAAGCAGGAGGTCAACAAGGAGGCGATCCTGGCCGAACCGGAGGCGGTGGCCGGGGTGCCGGGCATCAAGATCGAGCAGGGCGAGGATTTCGTCATCGAGCCGTTCGAAACCAAGCTGGAGGAGGTGATATGAACCCCTCCTCCAGGACGCAGTCGGAGATCGATCTGGGAGGCGAGCGGTGTCTCGTCACCGTGGACGAGGGGATGCACGAGATGATCCGGCAGGCCCGACTGGTGGCCCGCTCTTCGGCCACGGTGTTGATCCAGGGGGAGAGCGGCACCGGCAAGGAGTTGATTGCCCGTCTGATCCATCGGGAGTCGGGCCGGGCGCGTGGGCCGTTCGTGGCGATCAACTGCGCGGCCCTGCCGGAGACGCTGTTGGAGTCCGAGTTGTTCGGCCACGCCAAAGGGTCGTTCACTGGCGCGACTTCGGATCACCGGGGGCGATTTCTTCAGGCCACCGGCGGCACGCTGTTTCTGGACGAGATATCGGAGATGGCGGTCAGTCTGCAAGCCAAGTTGTTGCGGGTGTTGCAGGAGCGCGTGGTGGATCCGGTGGGTGGGCGGCAATCGGTGCCGTTCGATGCGCGCATCATCGCCTCGACCAACCGCAACCTTCGGGAGATGGTCAAGGCCGGGAGTTTCCGCAACGATTTGTTTTACCGTCTGAACGTGTTTCCGATCCGGATCCCGCCCCTGCGGGAGCGGCGCGAGGATGTGCGGCTGCTGGCCGAGCATTTTTGCAAGCAGTTTTCCAGAGCAACCAGCCGGGAGGTATCGCTTTCGCCGGGAGCGCTGCTCGCTTTGGGTCGGCACGCCTGGGAGGGCAATGTGCGCGAGTTGGAGAGCGTGATCCAGCGATCCGTGATCATGGCCTCCGGGAGTGTCAAGGGCGGTGCGATCGCGGTGCGTGATCTGATGATCGAGATCGAATGAGGGGAGGGGCGATATGACCAGAGGAGCGGATGAATGGATCGCATCGGCGAGCATCGTGATGACTCCGGAGGAGTCGGTATTGCTGAAGTCAACGGCGTATGGCCGGAGGTTCATGGAGGATTTTCAGAAAGTTTTTGCGGAGGAGTCTCCCGGCAATCCGCACCAGAAAGAGGAGGAAGGAAAATGCTGCTGACCAAAACGGAAGCGCGCGGCAAGTGGTGTTGTCAAGCGCGCCTGGAAGCTGTCAGGCAGGTGGACAGGAACATCATGATTCCGTGCATCACGGATTCCTGCATGGCGTGGCGGTGGGGGTTGCCCAGTCCGGATTTGCCCAATCTGGACAAGCTGGTTGGGTATTGTGGCCTTGCGGGACCGTCGGAGCGGGGTTGACCATGACCGCCTCTCTCTCCGGCCTGATCGCCAAGATTCACATTGCCAAGGTTCAGATGGGTCTGACCGACGACGAATACCGCGCGCTGCTGCAGGGGCAGACCGGCAAGGAGTCATGCAAACAGATGACCGGGGCGGAATTGCGCGCGGTGATGATGGAGTGTCAGCGTCTGGGGTGGAGGCCTACCACCCCAGGCCCGCATGTTCCGCTTCAAGGAGAGGTTCCGTCGCCCGAGCAGGTGCGTCGGATGGCGCGTCCGAGCAACTGGAACGATGCGGGCAAGAATCAGATGTATCGGAAAATCTACGCCATGATCTGCGCCAATCAAGCGCACGGGTGGAGTTGGGGTTACGTGCGCGGCACGGCCCGGAAAATGTTCGAGCGATCCCGTCAGGATGTGGTGTTGGAGTGGTTGACCCTGCAAGAGCTGCACAGCTTGGTCAGCGCGCTGGCCATTCACTCCAGTCGGTTGGCGCGGCGGGCATGACCACTCTCTCCGATGCCGATTTCGCCGTGTGCGAGCTGCCGCCGACGTTGCGGTTGCTGGTGGAGGTGGCCGGTCTTCCGGCCACCTTGGCCCTGGTCACGCGGTTCGGCGGCACGGAGGTTTGCGTGCCGGTACGGATCGATCCGGATTCGGATCTGGTCGCGACGGTGGGCGCGGAGGTCGCGCAGAAGCTCGTGATGCATTTTTCCGGCGAGCGGGTTTATATCCCGAAGGGGGATCGGGCACTGCGCTGCGCCCGGAATCGGAACATCGTCCGTGAGTATGACCAGGGTGGCGTGACTGCCGGGCAACTGGCGCTGCGGCATGGCCTGACCGAGAGGATGGTGCGGAGTATTCTGGGTGACTCAACCCAGGGCAGCGCACAATTGACGATGAGGTTT
>JADGBU010000300.1:0-2053 GCA_015231295.1 Magnetococcales bacterium
ATCCCAACCAGAACAAAAACAGATAAAGCCACAAGATCGGAATCCCCCAGACCACCCGCTCCAGGCTGAACAGGGCGAGCACCGGATAGTTGATGGCCAGAATGCCCAATACGGCCAACACCACCAGCCGCTCTTTGCGCCGCTTGATCATCGACATGTTCAATAATTGGCCTCGGCCTGTTGACGCCGGATCCGCACCATGCTGTCGGACGCCTGCATGGCGAGTCCCAACGTGGAAATTCCTTTGGCTTTCATCAATTCCAGGAGTTTCAGGAAAACCTCCGCCGTCACCATGGCATCCCCCATGGCGGTGTGACGCAGATGGCTCTGCACATCGACTCCCAGTCGTTCGGCGATCGCATCCAGGGTGTGATCCGTCACCTCGTCGTGAAGATAGACCGACAACAACAAGGTATCGAGCACCGGATTGTCGAACCGTACCCGGCAGGACTCCTCCTTGAGTTGCAAAAAGCGCATATCGAAAGCGGCGTTGTGGGCCACCAGCACCGCATCGCCGATAAACGCCTTGAACTGAGGCAGCACCTCCTCGATGGTGGGCTTGTCCTGCACATCCGCATCGGTGATGCCGTGAATCCGGATCGACTCCAAAGGAATCGGACGACGGGGGTTGATCAGCCGCTCGAACCGCTCCCCGAGCAGCACCCGACCGTTGACGATCCGCACCCCGGCCAGCGAGATGATCTCGTCGCCCCGCGACGGCTGCAGGCCGGTGGTTTCGCTGTCGAACACCACATAGCTCAATCCGGACAACGGCATCGCCAGACGGGTGCCCAGGGAGTCGAAGGCATTCATCAGCGAAAAATCATAGAACTCCGGTCGTTCCGGAATCTCTTGCACCGGAAACTGCCACTGACGCGGCGAAGGGGCCAACGGCAGACGCAGCATGGCGAAACCGGCCTGACGATGGGGCTGACTCCACACCTCGCACCCGTGACGCTCCAGAATCTCCTCCAGACGGATCACCGCGCCCCCGTCTTCGAGCGTGATGCGATGCCACGACTCCACCTCGGTGGCGGAAATCGGCATGCCCGGCCAGATCAGATCCAGATAGATCCGATGATTGCCCATCAACGCTTCGATCTCGATCGGCACCGCTCCCACCTGTGCCCGGATCCTGCCCAGCATGGTTTCCAGAGCCAGCAGCAAGGCCGGGGCATCGGCCTGAATCCACAACGGTTCGCCCACCAACCGCACCTGGGCTCGGTTGTCCCGTTCCAGACGTCTGGCCAGGGCGTCGATCAGATCGGAGGTCAGCACATCGTTGAGAACCCAGTGTTCCGCCGCCAGGGTATCGGCCTCGGTGGCGATGGAGTCAAGACGCACGGACAACTCTCCCACCTCATCGTGCATCACCTGCACGAACCGCTCCCGCGCTTCGAGTTCCATATCCCCGTGATCCATGAGGGTTTCGGCGGCGGCGCGCAGATTGGCCACCGGTCCCCGGATGTTCTCCAGCGCGTGACGCATCAGCCGATCGCTGCGCCGCAAGCCCGACACCCGACGGGTCGCCTCCTCGAAGGTGATCAGATAGTAGTTCTGCTCCGCCTGACGGCTCGGAAAGAGACTCATGGCACAATCGAGCATCACATCCTCATGCAGAGAGGCACAGAAAAAACGGGCATCCCCCTTGTCGGCGCACCCCCCCGGAACCGCATGACAGCGATTGAGAAACTCCATGGTGGTTTCCAGCGGGGTGCGGGCGCACAGATCGTAGATGGAACGCCCCAATCCCAACACATCCATCTGATTGCGAAACAGATTTTGCGCCGCCACATTGTAGAGCACAATGCCCGCGTCGGCGTTGATGACGATCAGGCCGACATTCAGATGCTTGATCACCCGTTCCAGACGTTCCATCCCCTCGACGTGGTTGGACAACGCCTCCCGCACCTGACGACGGGCCTGCAACAAGGCGGTACCCACCTGACGGGCCGACTCCGGCAACTCGCCGAGCAGATGATCCGGGTCCAACTGGATTTCGTGGGCAGGGTCGGCATTGGCGATGATCGCCACGCTGCGGGTGACATGCACC
>JADGBU010000300.1:2090-2559 GCA_015231295.1 Magnetococcales bacterium
GCCCCGATCAACAAAAAGAGCACCAGACCCAGCATCGCCAGATAGGTTTGCATCCAGGCAAAAACGGCCTCATCCAGTTCGGGCAGATGGCGTGCCGCCTCCCATGCCACCCCGGCCAACGCACCCGTGAGCAGCAGCAGATACAAACCAAGGACCACCCAGAATTGTTTTCGTCCATTCATTACGGCATGACTCAATCGTTCTGCAAGCCGAGCATGGCCCGCACCTTGAGCACCAACTCGCGGGTGGCAAAAGGTTTGGTCACATAATCATCCGCGCCCAGGGCCAATCCTTTTTCCTGTTCCACCTCCCGCCCCTTGGCGGTCAGCATGATGATTTTCACCCCCTGATAACGGGCATCCGCCCGAATGGCCTCGCACACCTCGTAGCCATTCTTTTTCGGGATCATGACATCCAGCAGCACCAGATCGGGTTTCCTCTCCTCGACCGCCTGAAGCGCGGCATCTCC
>JADGBU010000300.1:2641-3023 GCA_015231295.1 Magnetococcales bacterium
CGATCAGAATTTCAATCGCCATCCCCCACCTCCCACACCCTCTATTGGAGCTGTCTCAGTCTGAACTGATGAACAATCAATTCCTTGAAACCATCCACCACAGCCAGCGAGTCCCGCAAATATTCCCTTTCCAGCCGACCGAGATCGTTGATCAACAAATAGTCCCCATCCGTCCCGTGACGCAAGCGCGCATCGAGCTTGACCCGAACCCGCAATCCGGACAAAAAATCGAACGCATCGATCAGATCGGTCCCCAAAGAGTCCACCAGCACCCCTTTGCGCACCAGACTGCGAATGCGATGGATGGTATTGGGCGATTTGAGTTTCTGTTCCAGGGCCAGACTGCGCACCCCGTGAACGATCGGAAAAACGCCTCCCTTCT
>JADGBU010000301.1:0-2315 GCA_015231295.1 Magnetococcales bacterium
GCCAACATCAACGTATCGGTCTACCAGGGGGCGGTGCTGCTCACCGGGACCGCCTCCTCCCAGGCCGAAATCGACAGTGCCATCGCGATCGCCAAAAATACCCGTGGCGTGGTCAAGGTTCACTCCGAACTCAAGGTGCAACATGCCACCTTCGGAGAACTTACCAAGGATGCCTGGTTCACCAACGAGGTCAAGATCCGACTGTTGGCCGATGAACAGGTGCGGGGACTCGATATCCATGTGGAAACCACCAAAGGGGTGGTCTATCTGACCGGCACCGCCCAATCGACGGCGGAACGCAACCGCGCGGTGGAGATCGCCCGTCAGGTGAGCGGCGTCCGGGAGGTGGTCTCCTACATCGAGGTCGATGCCAAATCCCAACCGCTGGCTCCGGGCTTCGAGCCCAAATCCGACGCGAAATCCACCACCGCTCCGGTCCGCATGGGCGATCCCGGCAATGCTTCCAAGCCCCCGGAAGTCACCGGAGCCGGCAGCGCGGCCCCGGTTCAGAGAGCGCCCGCCTCTTCCGGAAGCGCGGCCCCGGCCAAAGCGGGTGGTCCCGTTGAAGCCGGATTCTGAACTGGATCCCGCGCTGCGGGAGGCTCTGGGTCGGCTGCTCGGCGCGGGGGGGCTGCTCACCGGAGCCGCGCAGCGGGAAGCCTATGCCTGGGACAACGCGGGCCGACGGTTTCTGCCCTGGGCCGTGGCCCTGCCGGAAAATCGCGAGCAGGTGGCCGGGGTGTTGCGGCTCTGTCATGACGCGGGCGTGCCGGTGGTTCCGCGCGGGGCCGGAAGCGGATGTGTGGGCGGTGGCCTGGCGGTGCAAGGTGGGGTGATCCTCTCCACGCAACGGCTGAAGCGTATCCTTGCCATCAAGCCGGGAGACCGGTTGGCCGTGGTGGAACCGGGCGTGGTCAACGGAGAGTTGCGGAGCGCGTTGGCGTCTCATGGTCTGTTCTGGCCACCGGATCCCTCTTCCTCCCGGGTCTGCACCATCGGCGGCAATCTGGCGATGTGCTCCGCCGGTCCCAACGCGGTGCGTTACGGCGTGACGCGCCACTGGGTGTTGGGGCTGACGGTGCTGCTGGCCGATGGCTCCACCCTGCGGGTGGGAGGGCGTACCACCAAGGGGGTGGTGGGCTATGATCTGACCCAACTGCTGATCGGCTCCGAAGGCACTCTGGCGGTGGTGGTCGAGGCGATTCTCAAACTCGCGCCGCTCCCCGAGGCCCGTCGCACGCTGCGCGCCTCGTTCCGGAGTATGGAGCAGGCGGCCCATGCCGTGGCCTGGGTGATGAGTCGCGGCGAGGTGCCCTCGGCGTTGGAGTTTCTCGATCCCGCCGCTCTGGAACTGCTGCGGCGTGACCACGCCGAGGTGTGTCATCCCGAGGGACGGGCTCTGCTGCTCGCCGAGGTGGAAGGCTCCGCCGATGAGGTCGATCGCAAGGCGCGCGCCCTGCAGGAGCGTCTGCAAGCCTGCGACCCTCTCGAAGCCCTGGTGGCCGCCGATGAGCGCGAATCCAAACGCCTTTGGGCGGCCCGATATGCCCTTTCGCCCACCCTGACCCGCATCGCGCCCCGGCGCGTCAACGAGGATGTGGTGGTGCCCGTCACCCGTCTGGCGGCTCTGGTGGCGGGCGTGGCGACCATCTCGCAAGAGACCGGAGTACCCATCGTCAGTTTCGGACACGCGGGCAACGGCAACATTCACGTCAATCTGCTGACCGATCCCGCCGACCTCGCCGCCCAGGAGCGGGTGCAGCGGGCGTTGGATCGGCTCTTTTCGCTGGTCCTGGAACTGGAGGGAACCCTTTCCGGAGAGCACGGCGTCGGCATCATGAAACGGGATTACATCTCCCGTGAACTGGATCCGAACTCTCTGGAACTGCAAAAAAAGATCAAGCAACTTTTCGATCCCAAGGGGATTCTGAACCCGGGCAAGGTCTTTTCCTGAGACGGGGAAAAAAGATCGGGCAATGGATTGACTTTTGCCTGAAATGCATGTATTTGATGCGTGTCTTTATCTGCTTGGAGATCAAAACATGAAAATTGCCGATATTCAACTTCCTGAAGGATACCGACCCTCCGAAGAGGAGGAGTTCATGTGTCCGAACCAAAGGGCCTTTTTCCGTCGGCTGCTGCTCGATTGGGAAAAACAACTGCTCGAAGAGGCGGAAAAAACGGTCACGATCATGACCGAAGAGAAGGCCATTTTCGCCGACCCGACCGATCGCGCCTCGCTGGAGACCGATCGCAACTTCGAATTGCGTACCCGTGACCGCGAACGCAAGCTGATCTCCAAAATCAAACGTACC
>JADGBU010000301.1:2394-3020 GCA_015231295.1 Magnetococcales bacterium
GGTGACGGATCTGTGCATCAGTTGCAAAACCGCAGCCGAACGCCAGGAAAAGGTGACTCGTCTCACCGAAGAGGTTCCTTTCGACTCCTGATCGGCCAAACCCGTCCGTGGATGGCTTCCCTGTCGGATTTTCCGAAGCCTCCCGGGCGGGATCTTGACGATGGCCCCTGGACCCCGATGGTTCAGCGATGCCGTTGCCACAAACGACACGCCTCGGTTAATCTCTCCGCCCAATCCTCGCGCCACAATCCGCTGATCATCGCGGCGGAAGCCACCCCCGAAGCCGAAACCTCCGGCACCTGCTCCAGCCCGATGCCGCCGATGGCCACCATCGGCAGGGAGCACTGTCGCGCCATGGCGGTCAGATGGGCCACGCCCCGCACCGGTTGGGTATCGCTTTTGGTGCGGGTGGCGAAGATCGGCCCGAATCCCACATAATCGACCCGCAACGCTTCGGCCTGCCGGAACTCTTCCGGGGTGTGGGTGGAGAGTCCGATCAGTTGTCCTGCCGTCAATCGCTGCCGACACCGTTCGACCGCTTCATCCTCCTGGCCGACATGCACGCCGTCCGCGCCCAACCGTTCGACCCACGCCAACCGGTCGTTGATCACCACCCGGAGTTGCGG
>JADGBU010000302.1 GCA_015231295.1 Magnetococcales bacterium
CCTTTGAATCCGTCATCGGAGCGAATTTGCTTGAAAACGGCTACGTCTCTCAGGCTTCCGACGGCTTCGACCAGGAACGGGCGCTCTTCCCGGCAACAGTGCTGGATTTCATCCAAGAGACCCAGCCCAAAACCTGGGCGGCGTTGAGATCGCTGCACGGGGAGAAGACTGGCGAACAGGTTCTCACCGATCTGACCAAATGGATGAACGCCAATGGCTCCCTGGCCACCCTGCGGCATGGGTTCAAATGCTATGGGCGCACGTTGCGCGTGGCGTATTTCAAGGCGGCCCATGGACTCAACCCGGAACTGGAGGCCCACTACGCCGCCAACCGGGTCGGTATCACCCGGCAACTCCACTTTTCCACCCGCACGGAACACTCCCTGGACGCCGTCCTCAGCGTCAACGGCATCCCCCTGGTCACCATCGAGCTGAAAAATCCGCTTACCGGCCAAACGGTCGAGCACGCCATCCGCCAGTACCGCAAGGACCGGGATCCCCGTGAGCCCATCTTCGAGTTCAAACGGCGCACACTGGTCCATTTTGCGGTGGATACCGAATCGGTCTTCATGACCACCCGCCTGGCTGGACCGTCTACTTATTTTCTGCCCTTCAACAAGGGCTGCGATGGCGGCGCAGGCAATCCGGTTGACCCACGGGGACGGGGATACCGGACGGCCTACCTGTGGGAGGAGGTTCTGCAAAAAGAGAGCTTGCTCGATATTCTGGCCCGTTTCATCCATCTGCAACAGGATGAAAAGCGTGATGACAAAGGGCGGAAGGTCAAAAAAGAGACCATGATCTTTCCGCGTTTTCACCAGTTGGAGGCGGTGCGCTTCCTGGAATCCGCAGCGCGCAACGATGGCGTGGGACACAACTATCTTGTCGAGCACTCAGCGGGTAGCGGCAAGAGCAACACCATTGGATGGCTGACGCACCGTCTGGCCTCTCTCCATAACGATGCGAACGAACGGGTTTTTGATACCGTCATCGTGGTCACGGATCGGATTGTCCTGGATCAACAACTGCAAGATACGATTTATCAGTTCGAGCACCGCCATGGTGTCGTTCAGAAGATCGATGAGAGTTCGCGTCAACTGGCTGAAGCCCTGGAAAACGCCGTCCCCATCGTCATCACCACCTTGCAGAAGTTTCCTTTTGTGACCAGACAATTGATCAAGATGGCCGAAGAACGGGGCGAGGTCGGCCAAGGCATGCTGCCCATGCGTCGTTGTGCGGTCATCATCGACGAGGCGCACAGTTCTCAGGGAGGAGAAACGGCCACCGATCTGAAGGAGGTTCTTGGCGGGGAACGACTGCGCCAGGAGGCCAAGGAGCGCGCTGCCGAAGAAGGGCGGGAGGAGTTCGAGGAATTGTTCCGCAGCATGGCCAAGCGTGGGCGGCAGGCCAACATCAGCTTCTTTGCCTTCACCGCCACCCCCAAGCACAAGACCATGGCGGTGTTCGGCAATGATGGTCGGGCCTCCCATCGTTACACCATGCGACAAGCCATTGAGGAGGGGTTCATCCTGGATGTCCTGAAGCACTACACCACCTATGCCACCTACTTCCGCCTGCTCAAAGCTACCGAGGAGGATCCCAACGTTGAACGAAAAAAGGCGGCCCGCGCCCTGGCTCGTTTTCTCAAGCTCCATCCGCACAACATTGCCCAAAAGACCGAGGTGATGGTGGAACATTTTCACGCGGCATCCCAGCACAAGATCGGTGGCCGCGCCAAGGCCATGGTGGTGACCGGTTCAAGGCTGGAGGCGGTCCGCTACAAGCAGAGCTTTGATCGCTACATTCAGCAGAAGGGTTACCCGATCAAATCCCTGGTCGCCTTCTCTGGAACCGTGATCGATGACCAAATCCGGGATGTGACGTACACCGAAGAGGGCATGAACCTCGGCGTGCGTGAAAAAGAGTTGCCCGACGCCTTTGCAACCCAGGAATATCAAGTGTTGCTTGTGGCCGAAAAATATCAGACCGGGTTTGATCAACCGCTTCTCCACACCATGTACGTGGACAAACGATTGGCAGGTATTCAAGCCGTTCAGACCCTTTCCCGACTCAACCGCACCCATCCACTCAAAGAGGACACCTTCGTACTCGATTTCGTCAATGAACGGGACGAGATCCGGGAAGCCTTCAAGGTCTATTACGAAGGCGCGGAGATGGGCGAGGAGGTTGACCCGGCCAGGATGTATGAAATCAAGGGCGAGTTGGATGCATCCGGCATCTACCTGCCCGAAGAGATCGAACGATTCTGCGCCGTCTATTTCAAACCGAAGCAACGACAGAGCGTGTCAGATCATCAGGCCATGAACTCAGCCTTGGATCCTGCCGTGTCCCGATTTACCGTCCTTCAACAGGAAAACGAGGATGAGTCCGAACTCCTCCGAGGAAAAATTCAAGCCTTCCGCAATCTTTATTCCTTCCTCAGCCAGATCATTCCCTACCAGGATTCCGACCTGGAGAAACTCTATGTCTTCCTGCGCCATCTGGCGGCAAAGCTGCCAAAACGGCGCAGTGGACCATCCTATCAGTTTGACGATGAGGTCAGGCTCGAATACTACCGCATCCAGAAGATCAGCGAAGGTTCGATCAGCCTGCATGAAGGTGACTCCCGTCGCTTGGATGGTCCCACCGAGGTGGGTTCGGGAGTAGCCCGTGAGGAACCCGTACCTCTTTCCCGTCTGATTGATGTGGTCAACGAGCGGTTTGGAACGGATTTCAATCAGGCCGACCAGCTCTTTTTTGATCAAATTGTGGCGGACGCCCTAGCGGATGATGGACTCAGACAGGCTGCCGAAGTCAATCCAGAGGACAAGTTCGAATTGGTTTTCAAGAATTTGCTGGAAGCTCTCTTCGTTGAACGCATGGATCAGAATGAGGAGATCTTTGCCCGCTTTATGAATGACAAGTCATTTCAAAAGGTGGTGACTGCTTGGCTTTCTTCTGAGGCGTATCGCAAGCTGAAAGTCGAAGGAGCCACCA